>DASQHM010000037.1:0-23844 GCA_035632095.1 Candidatus Cybelea sp.
TTTCGCGCTTTCCGACTATGCCTCGCAACTCTTTCGGTACCTTCACGCGTAGGTAGTAGCGGTTACCCCGAAGCTGCAGGCGCGGCTGCTTGGCCATGGTGTCGGCCCGTTGGTGTACCAATAAAGTGTACCACGCCGGCCGACATTAGTCATCCGAAACAATCTGTTCTAGGAAAATCAACGCCCTATCGGCTCATTGGCGGAGAGGGTGGGATTCGAACCCACGGTACCCGTAAAGGTACAACGGTTTTCGAGACCGCCCCGATCGACCACTCTGGCACCTCTCCGCGGTCGAGGGTCTGCGTTCGCATGCAGGCCCGGGCTGGAAGGCGGCGGAGACTAGCCCATCGATTCCCGAGCCGCAACCCTGGCGCGGGCGTCGCATGCCGCGGCACGCCGCGGCGGCGCTGGCCGTCCGGGCCGCGGACCCCCACGAACCCATTGACAGCACTGGCCGTCTGGCTATAGTCGCGCCTTCGCGAGCGGGGCCGGGTGGAAGCCCGACTGCGCTCCGCATTTGTCCCGCCCGGTCAAGGCCTTAAGCGCCAGCGCCCCGATCGGCAGGTTCAGGCAGGTTGGCCATGTATGCAGTGATCAAGACCGGCGGAAAGCAATACAAAGTCGCCTCCGGCGACGTCATCACCGTCGAGCGCCTGGGCGGCGAGGCGGGATCGGTCGTCGCCATCGACCAGGTGCTCGCCATCGGCGGCGACGGCGCGTTGAAGCTCGGCAAGCCGCTGCTCGAAGGCGCCGCCGTCGCGGCCACCATCGTCGAGCAAACCCGCGGCGACAAGATCATCGTCTTCAAGAAGAAGCGTCGGCAGAACTATCGTCGCAAGAACGGCCATCGCCAGGATCTGACCGTGCTCAGGATCGGCGGCATCGCCGCATCCGGCGGCAGCGACGCCGCCCTCAAGGCGACGGCCAGCGAGACAAAGGCCGGTAAGTCCAAGGCAGACAAACCGGCGAAGAAGCCGCGCGCGAAGAAAAAGGCCGCGGCCAGCGAGGAGAGCGAATAGATGGCCCACAAGAAAGCAGGCGGCTCGTCCCGCAACGGCCGCGACTCCGCCGGCCGGCGCCTCGGCGTGAAGCGCTTCGGCGGCGAGACGGTGCTGGCCGGAAACATCCTGGTGCGCCAGCGCGGCACGAAATTCCACGCCGGCAAGAACGTCGGCCTCGGCCGCGACCACACCATCTTCGCCGCCGTCGACGGCACGGTGAAGTTCCACAGCGGGCCCAAGGGCCGCACCTATATCTCGGTGCTGCCGCCGGGCTGATCAGCATCAGCCCATTCCGCGATCTTGCGCTGAGTCGAAGGGGAATGGGCAACCATTCCCCTTAATTGTTCGGCCCCGAGACCTTGGGCGGCGGATCGAAGCGACGGCGATGAAATTCCTGGACGAAGCGAAAATCTACCTGAAGAGCGGCGACGGCGGTCCCGGCTCGGTCAGCTTCCGTCGCGAGAAGTTCATCGAGTTCGGCGGGCCGGACGGCGGCGACGGCGGCCGCGGCGGCAGCGTCGTGGCCGAATGCGTCGACGGCCTGAACACGTTGATCGACTTCCGCTACCAGCAGCACTTCAAGGCGCGGCGGGGCGGCCACGGCATGGGCCGCAACCGCTCGGGCGCCGCCGCGCCCGATGTGGTGATCCGGGTTCCCGTCGGCACGCAGATTCTCGAAGACGACAAGGAAACGCTGGTTGCCGATCTGACGGAGGTCGGCCAGCGCGTGGTGCTCGCCAAGGGCGGCGACGGCGGTTTCGGCAACGCGCATTACAAGAGCTCGATCAATCAGGCGCCGCGACGCTTCGATCCGGGCTGGCCGGGCGAGGAGCGCTGGGTCTGGCTGAGGCTCAAGCTGATTGCCGACGCGGGCCTGGTCGGCCTGCCCAATGCCGGCAAGTCCACATTGCTCGCCGCCGTCAGCCGCGCCAGGCCGAAGATCGCCGACTATCCGTTCACCACGTTGAATCCGCAGCTCGGCGTGGTGCTGGTGCACAATCGGGAATTCGTGCTGGCCGATCTGCCGGGGCTGATCGAAGGCGCCCACGAAGGCGCCGGCCTCGGCGACCGCTTCCTCGGCCATGTGGAGCGCTGCGGCGTGCTGCTGCACTTGATCGACGGCACCGAGGCCAACGTGACCAAAGCCTATCGCACCATTCGCGGCGAGTTGGAGCGCTACGGCCACGGCCTCGCCGAGAAGCCCGAGATCGTCGGTTTGAACAAGATCGACGCGCTGTCGCCGCAAGCCATCGCGTCCAAACGGCGCGCGCTGGCGAAGGCGAGCGGCACGACCGTGCTCGCGCTCTCCGGCGCCACGGGCAAGGGCGTGGAAGACGCCATGGCGGCACTGCTCGAGCGCATTCCCCTGCCTAAGCCGAAAACGGCGAAGGCGGATGCGGCGCCGGCGCCGAAGCACGAGTGGCAGCCATGACCGAAGCCGCGGCCTGGCGTCTCGCCGATGCGCAGCGCCTCGTGGTCAAGATCGGCTCGGCCCTGTTGGTCGACCAGGAGAGCGGTCACCTTCGCCGCGCCTGGCTCGATGCGCTCATCGACGACCTTGCCCGCTGCCGCGCGCGCGGGCAGGACATTCTGATCGTCTCCTCCGGCGCCATCGCGCTCGGCCGGCGCAGTCTCGGGCTCGGCGCCGGCGCGCTCGAACTCGAGGAAAGCCAGGCCGCCGCCGCGGTCGGCCAGATCCGCCTCGCCCATGCGTATCAAGAGAGCCTGGCGCGCCACAAACTTTCGGTCGCGCAGGTGCTGCTCACCATCGACGACACCGAGGCCCGTCGGCGTTACCTGAACGCGCGCAACACGCTCGCGACCCTGCTGCAGCTCGGCGCCGTGCCGGTGATCAACGAGAACGACACCGTGGCGACCAGCGAAATCCGCTTCGGCGACAACGACCGCCTGGCCGCGCGCGTCGCCGCCATGATCTCGGCGGACGCGCTCGTGCTGCTGTCCGACATAGACGGACTCTACTCCGCCGATCCGAGCAGCGACGCCAATGCACGCTTCATCGACGAGGTGCGCGACCTGAACGCCGATATCGAGGCCATGGCCGGCGCGGCGCGAAGCGAGAACAGCCGGGGCGGCATGGTGACCAAGCTTGCCGCGGCCCGGGTCGCTCTCGGCGCGGGTTGCCGCATGGCGATCGCAGCCGGCACCATCCTGCATCCCATCGCGGCCATCGAGAGCGGCGCGCGCTGCACTTGGTTCGTGCCGAGCGCCTCGCCCAAGACCGCGCGCAAGCAATGGATCGCGGGTAGCCTGATGCCGTCCGGCAATCTCAAGGTGGACGCGGGCGCGGCACGCGCGCTGGCCTCGGGCAAGAGCCTGCTGCCGGCCGGCGTGATTGCGGTCGAAGGCGAGTTCGGCCGCGGCGACGCGGTGGTCATCCGCGGCCCCGACGGCGCGGAGCTCGCCCGCGGCTTGAGCGCCTATTCGGCGGAAGACGCCCGGCGCATCATGGGCCACAAATCGGCTAAGATCGAAGAGCTGCTCGGCTATCGGGGACGCGACGAGATGATCCATCGCGACGATCTGGTGCTGACATGACGGCCACCCCTGCCATCGCCGGCGACGCGCTCCGCGCCGAGATGCTGGCCCTCGGCCGCGCGGCGCGCGATGCCGCGCGCGAGCTTCGCATGGCGCCGCGCGCGCTGAAGGACGCCGCGCTGCGGGCTGCCGCCGCCGCCATTCGGGCGCACGCGAGCGATATCTCTGCCGCCAACGCGGCGGACATGGCGGACGCGGCGAGGCACAAACTGACGCCGGCCCAGCTCGACCGGCTGATGCTGGACGCCAAGCGCGTCGAAGCCATGGCGCAAGGGCTGGACGACATCGCGGACCTGCCCGATCCGGTCGGCGCCGTGACGGAGGAATGGACGCGGCCGAACGGCTTGCGCATCGCGCGCGTGCGCGTTCCCCTCGGCGTCATCGGCATCATCTACGAGAGCCGGCCCAACGTGACGGCGGACGCGGGCGGGCTTTGCCTGAAGTCCGGCAATCCTTGCATCCTGCGCGGCGGATCGGAGAGCTTTCGTTCCTCGCGCGCCATCCACGCCTGTCTCGTGCAAGGCCTGAAGAGCGCGGGCCTGCCGGAAGCGGCGATCCAGCTCGTCCCCACCACGGACCGCGCCGCCGTGGGCCACCTGCTGGCCATGCCCGAGTTCATCGACGTGATCGTGCCGCGCGGCGGCAAATCCCTTATCGAGCGCGTGCAGCGCGAGAGCCGGGTGCCCGTGCTGGCGCACCTCGAAGGCAATTGTCACGTCTATGTGCATGGCGCCGCCGATCTCGGCATGGCGCGCCGCATCGTGCTCAACGCAAAGATGCGTCGCACCGGCGTTTGCGGCGCGGCGGAAACGCTGCTGGTCGATCGCGCCGCGGCCAAGTCCCATCTGCCGCCGATTCTGAACGACCTGATTGCCGCCGGTTGCGAAGTGCGCGGCGATGTCCCGACGCAAAGCTTGGATAGCCGGGTGAAGCCCGCGAGCGATGCCGATTGGGATACGGAATACCTCGATGCCATCATCGCCGTGAAACAGGTGGACGGCGTGGATGCCGCCATCGACCACATCGAACGGCACGGCTCGCACCACACCGAATCCATCGTCACCGAAGACAAGGCGGTGGCCGAGCGGTTCCTATCGCGCCTCGACAGCGCCATTCTGCTCCACAACGCATCGACCCAATTCGCCGACGGCGGCGAATTCGGCTTCGGCGCCGAGATCGGTATTTCCACCAACCGCCTGCACGCGCGCGGGCCGGTCGGGCTGGAGCAGCTCACCAGCTTCAAATACGTCATCCACGGCAGCGGACAGATACGGCCTTGAAGCCTGCCGCCGCCCCGTATCGCGGACGCCGGCGCAAGATCGGCTTGCTCGGCGGCTCGTTCAATCCGGCGCACGAAGGTCACCGCCATATCAGCCTGCTGGCGCTGAAGGCCCTCGGCCTCGACGAACTGTGGTGGCTGGTATCGCCGCAAAACCCGCTCAAGCCCGTCGCCGGCATGGCGCCGCTGGACGAGCGCATCGCGCGCGCCCAGCGCGTCGCGCGACACCGCCTGATCAAAGTGACCGGCATCGAAGCGGCGCTCGGCACCCGCTACACGGCCGACACGCTCAGGGCACTTCGCCGTCGCTTCCCCCGGCACCGGTTCGTCTGGATCATGGGTGCGGACAATTTGCGGCAAATCTCGCGCTGGCGCGATTGGACGCGGATTTTCGCGACGGTCCCGGTTGCGGTGTTCGACCGGCCTACCTATTCTTATGGTGCATTGGCAAGCAAAGCCGCACATCGGTATGCGCGCAACCGGATCGCTCTCCGGTTGGCGCGCCGCCTGGCGGATCAGGCGCTTCCGGCCTGGGTGTTCGTCCAGACCGCGCGCCATCCCGCTTCGGCGACCGAACTTCGGGCCAAGCTCGCCAAAATGGTGCGGAAGCCGTCCGCGTTACACAGGAGTTTTACGCCATCGCTCGCAAGCCCCGCCGACCAGCCGCAGTAACGCGGCTGTTGAAACTGGTCGAGAAGAGCCTCGACGACGACAAGGCCGAAGACATCGTTACGATCGATCTCGCCGGCAAAACCTCCATCGCAGATTACATGGTGATCGCCAACGGCCGCTCCAGCCGGCAAGTCGGCGCCATCGCCGCGCATCTGGTGCAGCGCATCAAGGCCGACGCCACCGACATCCTGCCGCGGGTCGAGGGCATGCCGCAAAACGATTGGGTGTTGGTGGACGCGGGCGACGTGATCGTCCACGTCTTCCGCCCGGAAGTGCGCGGCTTCTACAAACTTGAGAAAATGTGGGACACGGAGCTCGCGGAACAGACCGCCAGCGCCTGAACGGCCGCCTCGACGACCAGGCGGCCGGCCCGTTCCGAGGACAGCCGTTGCGCATCAGCATTCTTTGTATCGGCCGCGCACGGGGCGGCGCGGCCATGGAACTCTACCGCGACTACGTGTCGCGCCTGCCCTGGGACGTGTCGCTGAAGGAGCTGGTGGAACGCCGGAAGCTACCTCCGGCGTCGCGCCTGGCCCGCGAGGCGGAGCTGTTCGCGGCCGCAATCCCGAAGGGCGCCGTGGTCGTTGCGCTCGACGAGCGCGGCAAGCTGCTCACCAGCGAAGCCTTCGCCAAACGGCTCGGAGCATGGATCGACCAGGGGCGCGGCGATGCCGCCTTTCTCATCGGCGGCGCCGATGGGCTTTCGGATGCCGTCCGCGCACGCGCCGACCTGGTGCTGTCGTTGGGGCCCATGACATGGCCGCATCTGCTGGTGCGGGCCTTGCTCGCCGAACAGCTTTACCGGGCGTTTACCATAATCGGCGGCCATCCCTATCACCGCGATTGACGGCTCGGACAGCTATGCGTGACGTCGCCCAAACCAGTGCACTTTGCGCCAGCGTTCCTATATATAGAGCCACATGACGGAACGCCCCGCGAATCTGCGCCAACGTCCGGTCGTGCTGTGCGTGCTGGACGGCTGGGGTTATCGCCCCGAGGCCAGCAACGACAATGCCATCCGCCTTGCGCGGACCCCGAACCTCGATCGCCTGACGCGGCAATGGCCGGTGGCGCATTTGCAGGCGTCCGAGCATTTCGTCGGCTTGCCGGACGGCCAAATGGGCAATTCGGAAGTCGGCCATATGAACCTCGGCGCCGGCCGGATCGTGATCCAGGACCTGCAGCGCATCGACGCCGCCGTGGCCGACCGGAGCATCGCCGCCAACGGCGCGTTGCGACAGTTCATCGCTAAGATGAAGGCGAGCGGCGGCGCCGTGCATCTGCTCGGCCTGATGTCGCCGGGCGGGGTGCATTCCCACCAGGACCACATGGCAGCCCTGGCCGAAGCATTGGATTCGGCGGGGCTGAACGTCTGGGTGCATGCCTTTCTCGACGGGCGCGATACGCCGCCGAAGAGCGCCGAAGAGTATCTGCGCCGCTTCAAGGATGCCTTCGTGGCCGGCTCGCGCGTGCGCTTCGCCACCGTGCAAGGGCGCTACTACGCCATGGACCGCGACAAGCGCTGGGAGCGGGTCGAGAAAGCCTGGGCCGCAACGGTCGAAGCCAGGGGCGAGCATGCGCAGAACGCGGTTGCGGCCGTCGCGCAGAGCTACGCCCGGAATGTCACCGACGAATTCGTCTTGCCGACCGTGATCGGCGGGTATCCCGGCGTGAAGGACGGCGATGGCGTCGTCATGGCCAATTTCCGCGCCGACCGCGCGCGCGAAATTCTGCGCGCCTTGCTCGATCCGTCCTTCGATGGCTTCGCCCGGCCGCATATGCCGCGCATCGCGGCGGCGCTCGGTCTGTCGGAGTATTCCGAAGACCTGAACCGCTTCATGGCCACCATGTTCCCGTCGGCGCCGCTGACCAAGATGCTGGGCGATATCGTGTCGCGCGCCGGCTTAAAACAGCTTCGCATCGCCGAGACGGAGAAATACGCCCATGTGACGTTCTTCTTCAACGGCGGCGTGGAAGAGGAATACCCGGGCGAGACGCGCATTCTGGTGCCCTCGCCTAAGGTCGCGACCTACGACGAGAAGCCGGAAATGTCGGCCTTTGCCGTCACCGACAGGCTGGTGGCCGAGATCGAATCCGGCCGGCAGGATTTCATTGTGGTCAATTACGCCAACACGGACATGGTCGGACATACGGGCGACCTCAAGGCCGCCATCCGCGCCGTGGAGGCCGTGGACACCTGCCTCGGCCGGCTGTCCGACGCCGTCGTGAAGGCTGGCGGCGCGCTGCTCATCACCGCCGACCACGGCAACGCGGAAATGATGCGCGATCCGAAGACCGGCCAGCCGCACACGGCGCACACCACCAATCCGGTACCGGCCATTCTGATCAACGCCGGCGGCGAGAGACGGAATCATCCCGTGACCTTGCATGACGGGCGGCTGGCCGATGTGGCGCCGACCCTGTTGCAGGTGCTGGGATTGCCGCAGCCGCACGAGATGACCGGCCGTTCCTTGATCGATGAACCGGGCGGGAGTCTTGCGCCGTCGTAACCCATCGTTGCCGTCGCGGAAGGCGCTGCTGGTCTTGGCGTCCGTGATGGCTTTGTCGTTTCCGATCAATGCCGCGCGCGCCGAGAGCGCGCCGCCGCAGAGCCAACTCGACAAGGTCGAGAAATCCCTGAACGACGCGCGCGAGCGGCAGAAGCGGATCGACGAGCAAGTCGCCCGCGCGCGGCGCGAGCTCGCGGACATTCGGGCGCGGCTGGTGCGCGCCGCCGGCACGGCGCAGGCGCAGGAAGATGCGGTGGCCGAGATCGAGGGCCGGCTTGACGAGCTTCAGGCCAGCGAGCGGCAGAAGACGGCCGATCTGGAACGGCGGCGGAGCGAACTCGCCGCGACCTTGAGCGCGCTGGCGCGCCTGACGCGGACGCCGCCGGAAGCGATGATCGCCAGCCCCGAATCGGCGGTGGACACGCTTAGGTCCTCGGCGCTCCTCGGCAGCATCGTGCCCGAACTGCAACAGCGCGCGGCGGCGCTCAGGAACGAACTCGACCAGCTGGCCGAGATCAAGCGCCAGCTTTCCGACCAGCAGCAGAAGCTCGGCCAAGCCATTGCCAAGCTCGATGCGGAGCGGAAGGCGCTCGATCGGCTGTTAAGCGAAAAGGCGCGAACCGAACAGCAATTCGAAGCCGAGCAGCAAGCCGAGGCGGCCCGCCTCGCCAAGCTCGGCGAACAGGCCACCGATCTGAAAGCCCTGGTCCAGCGTTTGGCCGAGGACGAACGACGCCGCAAGGCCAAAGCCGAGGCGGAGGCGGAAGCGCGGGCCAAGGCCGAGACCGAGGCGGCCCGCCAGCGCCTCGCCGCCCTGCCGCCGCCGACCGAGCCGGCCCCCCTGCCGCCGGCCAATCCGGGGGCGGGGCTTATTACCGTCCCGGCCCACGGCCACGTGGTCGAACTCTTCGGCCGCTCGAATAACAATGGCGTGATCAACAAGGGGGTTACCATCGAGACGCGGCCGGGCGCGCAAGTTGTCGCACCCGCGGACGGCGAAATCGTGTTCGCCGGCCCGTTTCGCGGCTACGGGCGACTCTTGATCATCGCTCATGGGGATGGCTATCATAGTCTCCTGGCAGGTTTCGCCCATATTGACGGCACCGTAGGCCAATGGCTTTTGGCCGGAGAGCCCGTCGGCCAGATGGCTGACGAGGATGGCCAGAAGCCACTGCTTTATGTCGAAGTGCGCCGGAAGGGCGAGCCGATCGACCCGGTCCTGTGGTTGTCGGCAAGCGAAAGGAAGGTCAGCGGATAATGCGTAATTTCTTCCTCGGGGCGGTCTCCGCGATCGCCTTGATGGGTACAGTGGCGGTGCTCACGGTGCCCGGCGCCGGCGGCCTGATGGCGGCCAGCTCAGAAACCTACCGGCAGCTCAATCTGTTCGGCGACGTGTTCGAACGCATTCGCAACGACTATGTCGAACCGGTCAACGACGGCGAGATGATCGAAGCCGCCATCAACGGCATGCTCGCCTCGCTCGATCCGCATTCGAGCTACATGAACCAGAAAGCCTATCGCGAGATGCAGGTGCAGACCCGCGGCGAGTTCGGCGGGCTCGGCATCGAAGTCACCATGGAAAACGGCCTGGTGAAAGTCGTTTCGCCGATCGACGACACGCCGGCGGCCAAGGCAGGGCTTCTGCCCGGAGACTTCATCACGCAGCTCGACGGTCAGCAGGTCATGGGCCTGACCCTGCAGGAAGCTGTCGAGAAGATGCGCGGGCCAACCAACTCGAAGATCACGCTGACCATTCAGCGCGTCGGCAAGGAGAAGCCGTTCGACGTGGTGCTCACGCGCGCGCAGATCAAGGTGCAATCGGTGCGCGGCCGCCGCGAGGGCAATGTCGGCTATGTTCGCATCACCTCGTTCAACGAACAGACCGATTCCGGCTTGCAGAAGACCGTTGCCGAACTGAAGAAGGAAATCGGCAACGACTTGCAGGGCTGGGTCATTGACCTGCGCAACAATCCGGGCGGATTGCTCGACCAGGCGATCGGCGTCTCGGACGACTTCCTCGAACGGGGCGAGATCGTTTCGACCCGGGGCCGCCGCTCGGAGGACGCGCAGCGCTTCAACGCACGACCCGGCGACATCACCGACGGCAAGCCCCTCGTCGTGCTGATCAACGGCGGCTCGGCGTCGGCGTCCGAAATCGTCGCCGGCGCGCTGCAAGACCACCATCGCGCCGTGCTCCTCGGCACGCGTTCATTCGGCAAAGGCTCGGTGCAGACGATCATTCCGTTGCAGGGATACGGCGCGCTCCGCTTGACCACGGCGCGCTATTACACGCCGTCGGGCCGATCCATCCAAGCGGAAGGCATCAAACCCGATATCGTGGTGCCGCCGGCGAAGATCGAGCCGCTGGAAGAGCCGCAGCGGCGCAGCGAAGCCGATCTGCGGGGCCATCTGCAGAACGACGGCGGCGAGAACGCGTCGGGTGCGCAAAAGCCAGCAGACCAAAGCGCGCCGGGCGAAGCCAAGCCGAGCGGCGCCGGAGGCGATCAGTCCAAGGCTGGTGCGGCGGCGCCGGCGGATACCGCGGCGAACGACTATCAGCTGCAGCGCGCCCTCGACCTGCTCCGTGGCGTGTCTTTGTTCAGCGCCAAGGCCGGCAACTGAACTTGGCGGCTTTGGGTAAGCCCCGCGTATCGCATACCTTGGGGCCGCCGTGACTGAGACGCCGGACGACACTGGGCCGGGGGCGAACGAGCCCGGCGCGGCGCGCTCCGATCCGCGCCAGGATTTGCGACCAGGCGAGCGCTCCGCGCCGCCGCCGTCGCGGCGCGGTCCGCGCGGCCCGCTGATTGCCGGGTTCCTCCTGCTGATCCTGCTGGCAAGCCTGGCTTCGTGGCTGCAATGGACCTATCGCGAACCCGCCGCGGTGCCGGCCTCCGAAATCGCCGTCGTCGTACCGTTGCCGCCCGTGGCGCCGCAGCAAGAGGCGCCGCGCGAAAACGCCCCACCGCCGCCCGCACTGGCGCCGCTCGAACCGAAAACGGTGGTCTCGCCCGGCGACTCGCCGCAATTGCCGGCAGCGGCTCCCGAACCTTCCGTCCCGCCGCCGGCGCGGAGCGAGACGGCGGCGCCAACGCAATTGGCCGAGGCGACGCCGCCGGCAACCAAACCCGAAGCGACGGCCGTCCCGCAGGCAAAACCGGGGACGGCCGCACCGCCTCCTCAAGCAAAGATCGAAGCGGCTGCGCCAACGGCAAGAGTTGAGGCCGCGCCGCCGCTGCCGCGCAAACCCGCGCCCGGCCAACAGGTCGTGGCGGCGCTCGGTCCCGTGCCCGATCCGGCGCTGGTGCAGCGCAGTCCACACGGCTCGTTGCCCGTCATCGCGCCGGATGGCCGCCAGGCGTGGCGCGTTTACGCCAAGCCGTTCGAGGATCTGAAGAACCGCCCGCGCATCGCAATCCTGCTCGGCGACATGGGCTTGAGCGCGCCGGCCACCAACGCGGCGATCAAGGAGCTTCCGGCACCGGTGACGCTGGCTTTCGCGCCTTACGCCGGGGATCTGCAGAACTGGATTTCCGCCGCGCGCGCGGCCGGGCATGAATGCATGCTGCAACTGCCCATGGAGCCCATGGACTATCCGGCCAACGATCCGGGCCCGCAGGCGCTGCTCACCTCACTCACCGCCGCCGACAACATCGACCGGCTGGAATGGCTGCTTGGGCGCGTCACGGGATATACCGGCGTGACCAACTACATGGGCTCGAAATTCACCACCTCGCCGAACGACCTTAGGCCCGTGCTCGAAGCGCTGAAGAGCCGTGGCATGCTGTTCGTGGACAGTCGTGCCTCGCCCCGCTCGGTCGCGGCCGAAATGGCGAAGAACATCGGCTTGCCCGAAGCGGTGAACAATCGCTTCCTCGACAACGAAGCCTCGCGCGCGGCAATCGACGCGCGGTTGGCCGAACTCGAGCGGATCGCGCACGCCACCGGCACCGCCGTCGGCATCGGCTATCCCTATCCGGTCACCATCGAGCGCATCGCCGCCTGGGCGCCCGGCTTGTCGGATCGCGGCATTGCCCTGGCGCCGGTTTCGGCGGTGGTGGGCCGCCAGGCGCTCGAATGAGCCGCAAGCCGCCGCCATACAAGGACCGGCCCTATCGGCCCGGCGTCGGCATGATGCTGTTCGACGGCAAGGGCCGCGTGTTCGTGGGGCGGCGCATCGATCAGACGGCCGAAGCCTGGCAGATGCCCCAGGGCGGCATCGATGACGGCGAGGATCCGCGTACCTCGGCGCTTCGCGAACTCGAAGAGGAAATCGGCACCGACAAGGCCGAGATCATCGCCGAGAGCCGCGATTGGCTGATCTATGACCTGCCGCCGGATCTGGCCGATCGGGTGTGGAAGGGCCGCTATCGCGGGCAAAAGCAGAAATGGTTCGCCTTGCGCTTTCTCGGCCGCGACAAGGACATCGACCTCGGCAAGCATCACCCGGAGTTCGACGCCTGGCGCTGGGTCGCCTTGGACGACGTGCCGGGCGTGATCGTGCCGTTCAAGCGCGATCTCTACGAGCGCATCGTCGCGGAGTTCAGGCATTTGGCAAAGGCACGATAGGCAAAACCATGGCGGGAAATCTCATGCTGATCCACGGTATGTGGGGCGGCGCCTTCGTCTGGGAGCATTACCGGCCGTTCTTCGAGCGGCGCGGCTGGACCGTGATAACGCCGACGCTCCGCCATCACGACGTGCCTGCGGATGCGCCGCCGCCGGACCCGCTCGGCGACACCAGCCTGCGCGATTATGCCGCGGACCTCGAAATCGAGATTCGCAAATTGGCCTCGCCGCCGGTGCTCATGGGGCATTCCATGGGCGGATTGCTGGCTCAGATCCTTGCCGCTCGCGGATTGGCGCGTGCTGCGGTGCTGCTGACGCCGGCCGCCCCTTCCGGAATGATCGCGCTCACGCCCTCGGTGGTGCGGACATTCCTTCGCATTCTGTCGAAGCCCGGCTTCTGGAAGCGGCCGCAGCGCTTGAATTTCTCCGAAGCGGCCTACGGCTGCCTCAATCTGATGACGCCGGAGAAACAGAAGGCGGAGCACGCGCGCTTTCGTTTCGAATCGGGACGCGCCGCTTTCGAAATCGGCTTCTGGTATCTGGATGCGCGCCACGCGGCCAGAGTCGATGCGACGCAAGTGAAGTGCCCTGTGCTAATCGTCGGCGGCGCCCAGGATCGCGTCACGCCGGCATCTGTGGTGCGCAAAATTGCGCGGCGTTACGCGCGCACGATGACGTACAAGGAATTCCCCGATCATTCCCATTGGGTGATCGCCGAAGATGGCTGGGAAGACGTCGCCGGCTTCGCCGCCGATTGGCTCGATCGCACGCTCGGCCCTTCGCCGAATTGAACGTTCGATCCACAATCGATCGATGTCTCAACGTCGGTCATGCACGTTCAGGACTCGAGTCTTAACGACGAACGGCGCGTTGTTGGCGTCGGACCTTCTTACGCTGCGTCCGAATTCTTACAGATTTTGTTAACGAAGATTTTCGACACTGTTGAAAGAACGCGACTTTTCTTTCGGGCCGATCTGGCGCGAATGTTGCGTGTGCTTCCGTCAGATCCCGCATTCCGGAGACGCAACATGCTTAACAAGAGCATCGCCCTTGTCGGTTTGGCCGCCCTATTGGCGCTTGGGTCAGTGGCGCCGGCTGCCGCGGGCGTCGTCTTTTCCGACACCTTCAACGCCGAGAACGGCGGCACGGGTGCCCTGAACTACACCGGTTTCTCGAATTGGAACGTGACTCAGGGCACCGTCGATCTGATCGGCAACGGGTTCTTCGACTTCTACCCGGGCAACGGCCTGTACGTCGACATGGACGGCAGCACGGGCCAAAACGGCGGACTCACCTCGAAGCAGACCTTTGCCGCCGGCAGCTACATCCTGTCGTTCAACCTGGCCGGCTCGGCGCGGGGCGACATCAACACCGTCGAGGTCAAGCTTGGCTCGCTCGACCAGTTCATCACGCTCGGTTCCAGCGCTCCCTTCAATCCGGCCATGAGCTTCGCGCTGACGATCACGACCCCGGATGCGCTCAGCTTCACCCAAACGGATTCCTGCACCGGTTCGCCGCCCTCCGCGACCTGCCACGGCGGCGATAATATTGGTCTCATTCTGGACAACGTGACCCTGGCGACGGCGGTGCCGGAGCCCTCGTCGCTGTTGTTGCTGGGCGCGGCCCTGGCGGGCGCCGGATTCATCCGGCGTCGGCGCGCCCGCTAACTCCGACCCTTCGCCTGGAACGGCGAACGGCGGCCCCGCGGCCGCCGTTTTCCTTTGCGGGGCACCGCCCTCAGGCCGCCAGCCGCTCGGCCTTCGCGATCTTGCGGCGCATCAGCGACCACGCCAGGCGAGCGGCGTAATGCGACAACCGTCCTTGCGGATTGAGATCGCAGGCCTTCAGCACCATGCCGATGCCGCGTTGCACGTGGCCGAAACGATAGAGCGGCATGGCCCGCATTGAATAGGCCGCGGCATGGCGCGCCCGGTCGTAGGGTTCGTTGGGACAATTGGCGGCGTAGTATGCCGAAGCGAGTTCGTCGTCTTCGGCTTCGTTGAGGCGGCTAAGGGCGACCATCAGGCGCGCGCCGAGCCCGAGCGGCTCGGTTGTCTCGAAACGGCGCATCTGATCGTAGAAGAGCTTGTAATGGCGAAATTCATCGCCGGCGATCCGGGCGCAGACGATCTTCAGAACGGGCTCTTCCGCCGCGTCGCGGATGGCGCTGTAGAACGAACTGGTGCCGACCTCGACGACGCAACGCGCGATCAATTCGCCGGTGCGGCTGCCGCGCACGGAATGCGTCGCCTCGAGCGGCAGGCGAAAATTCGCCGTGAACCGGCGGTATGCCGCGTCGAAGTCCCAAGCCGGATCGGCGAGCACCGCCCAGCGGCCGAGCGCTTGGCCGTGCTGCACCTCTTCCTCGCCCCAGGCGTGGGCCGCCGCCTGGAATTCGGCATCGTCATGGAAGACGTTGCAGAGATAGGTGACGTAGTCGCCGGAGTTCTGCTCGACCAGGGCCGCCGCCTTGACGGCGCGCAGCAGCTCCGGATCGACCTTGGCCGGGTCAAACCGGTCCCAGGGGATATCGTCGAGGGTCCAATGCCTTCCCATGGCCATAAGGTTAATCCGCCGTCACCGGATTGCAACAGGGTGCGACTGTGGTTACCCCTCACCCGCTCGCACAAGGAGAAAGGACTAGGGTGAGGGGTGAGATCCGTTCTTATAGGTCGAATTCCACCGCCGTGATGAGCGGCACCAGCCTGAGGCCTTCGCGCGCCAGATTGGCCGCGGCGCCCTCCAGCCGGTCGACGATGGTGATGATGGTTTCGACCACGGCGCCCTCGGCGCGCACGGCGTTCACCGCCTTCATCACCGAGCCGCCGGTGGTGGTCACGTCTTCCAGCAGCGCCACGTGCTTGCCCCGCATATCCATGCCCCGCGGCGTGCCCTCGATCAGGCGCTGGGTGCCATGATCCTTGGGCTGCTTGCGCACGAAGAAGCCGGCGATGGGACGCGCGGGGAAACTGCGCTGCGCCACACAGGCGACGATGGGCACCGCGCCCATCTCAAGCCCGCCGATGAGGTCCACTTTGGCGCCGGCGAGCGCCGCGATGATCAAATCGGCGATCAGCCCCGCCCCTTCCGGGTCGAACATGGTCGGCTTCATGTCGAAGTAGTACTTGCTGGTGGCGCCTGAGGCGAGCTTCAGGGCATCGCCGCGGATCAGGGATTTCTCGGCGATGATCCGCTTCAGCCTGGCTTTCGCGTCGTTGCCGCCCATCACCGCCTCCGCTCGCCCGCTCACTCGATATGAGTGACCTCGCCCATGTGTACGAGATAGGCGAGATACTCCTCGAGCACGTCGCGCTTGTCCTCTTCCGCCGCCTCGACGGCTCGGCGCGCCGCCTCGATCCGGGCCGCGAGGCCGGGCCGGTCCACTTCGTTGAACGGCGTCGCCTCTTCCGCCAATACGGTCAGGCGGTCCGCCGATACCTCGGCAAAGCCGCCGGCGACGAAAATGCGCTCGGCGATGCGATCGCCCTCGTAGACGTCGATGGAGCCCGGCCGAAGCGTGGAGATCACCGGCTGATGGCCGGCCAGCACGCCGAAGTCGCCCTCGGAGCCGGGCACGACAACCATGTCGGCCTCGACCGAGAGCAGCAGCCGCTCGGGCGATACCAGCTCGAAGGTGACCTTGTCGGCCATGAGTTCTTCCCGGCCTTGCGTTTCAGGCCGCTTCGGCGGCGAGACGCTTGGCCTTGGCCACGACGTCGTCGATGGTGCCCACCATGTAGAAGGCGCTTTCCGGCAGCGCGTCGTGCTTGCCTTCGACGATCTCGCGGAAGCCGCGGATAGTCTCTTCGAGCGATACCAGCACGCCGGGCGAGCCGGTGAACACCTCGGCCACATGGAAGGGCTGCGACAGGAAGCGCTGGATCTTGCGCGCCCGCGACACCACCAGCTTATCCTCCTCCGACAATTCGTCCATGCCGAGAATGGCGATGATGTCCTGCAGCGACTTGTAGGTCTGCAGCACGCGCTGCACTTCGCGCGCCACCTTGTAATGCTGCTCGCCGACGACGCGCGGATCGAGAATGCGCGACGTCGAGTCGAGCGGATCCACCGCCGGATAGATGCCGAGCTCGGCGATCTGGCGCGACAGCACCGTGGTCGCGTCCAAGTGCGAGAACGAGGTCGCGGGCGCCGGGTCGGTCAGGTCGTCGGCGGGCACGTAAATCGCCTGCACCGAGGTGATCGAGCCCTTGTTGGTGGTGGTGATGCGCTCTTGCAGCGTGCCCATGTCGGTGGCCAGCGTCGGCTGATAGCCCACGGCGGAAGGGATACGGCCGAGCAGTGCCGACACTTCCGAGCCCGCCTGGGTGAAGCGGAAGATGTTGTCCACGAAGAAGAGCACGTCCTGGCCTTCCTGGTCGCGGAAGTATTCCGCCACGGTCAAGCCGCTCAGGCCGACGCGAGCGCGGGCGCCCGGCGGCTCGTTCATCTGCCCGTAGATCAGCGCCACCTTGGAGCCCGGGCCGTCGAGCTTGATCACGCCCGATTCGATCATCTCGTGGTAGAGGTCGTTGCCCTCGCGCGTCCGCTCGCCGACGCCGGCGAACACCGAATAGCCGCCGTGGGCCTTCGCCACGTTGTTGATCAGCTCCATGATCAGCACGGTCTTGCCGACGCCGGCGCCGCCGAACAGGCCGATCTTGCCGCCGCGGGAGTAAGGCGCCAGCAGGTCCACCACCTTGATGCCGGTGACCAGCACCTGGGTCTCGGTCGATTGGTCGACGAACGGCGGCGCCAGCGCGTGAATCGGCGCCCTGGTCTTGGCATTGATGGGGCCGCGCTCGTCCACCGGCTGGCCGATCACGTTCATGCCGCGCACCAGGCCGTCGGTCGAGTCCATGGCCACAGTGCGCACCGTGTTTTCGCCGAGATGCTGCGCCACTTCCAGCACCAGCAGATTGCCCTTGTTGTCGCAATGCAGCGCGTTCAGGATCGCCGGCAGGTGGTCGCCGAATTGCACATCCACCACGGCGCCGATGACCTGGGTGATCTTGCCGACAACGTTGCTTGCCATTCGCTTGCTCCTTCTGCGGCGCCGGCCCTAAACGGCCTCGGCGCCGGAAATGATCTCGATCAGTTCCTTGGTGATGACGGCTTGCCGGGTGCGATTGTAGACCAGGGTCAGCCGATTGATCATGTCGCCCGCGTTCCGCGTGGCATTGTCCATGGCGGTCATGCGCGCGCCCTGCTCGGAAGCAGCATTCTCCAGAAACGCCCGATAAATCTGCACCGCGAGATTGCGCGGCAGCAACCGCGCCAGGATATCGCCTTCGTCCGGCTCGAATTCATACGCGGCGCCGCCGAGGTCGGGCGCCTCGGCGCCCTCGATGGCGGCCGGAACGAGCTGGCGTTCGGTGACGATCTGGCTGATGACCGAGCGGAAACGATTGTAGAAGATCGTGCAGATGTCGAACTCGGCCGCCGCCAGCATGGCCGCGATGCGCTCGGCCACTTTGACGGCGTCGTTGTATTCGACGCGCTTCGACTTAGTCAGCTCCACCGTGTCGACGATCTTGTCGACAAAGCCGCGCCGCAGATTGTCGCGGCCCTTTCGGCCGATGCAGAGGATTTTCACTTGCTTCCCGGCGGCGAGCAGCTCCGTCGCCTTTCTGCGGGCGGCGCGCGCGATCGAGGAGTTGAAGGCGCCGCAGAGCCCGCGGTCGGCGGTCGCCACCACCAGCAGATGCACGGTGTCTTTGCCGGTGCCGACCAGCAGGCGGGGCGCGTCGTCCATGCCCTCTTGGCTGGCGGCCAGCGAGACCAGCATGCGCTCCATGCGCTCGGCGAAGGGGCGCGCCGCCTCGGCCGCTTCCTGGGCGCGGCGCAGCTTCGACGCGGCCACCATCTTCATCGCCTTGGTGATCTTCTGCGTCGACTTGACGCTATTGATGCGGACGCGCAGCGCCTTCAGGCTCGGCATGGGTCAGAACCCCGTTCGATCCGAAACCGCGGTCAGCCGAACGACTTGGCGTAGTCGTCGAGCACCGCCTTGAGCTTGTTTTCCAGCTCGGGCGACAGCGCGCCTTGGGTGCGGATTGCATCGAGGATGTCGGCATGCCGCGAGCGCATCAACGACAGGAACCCTTCCTCGAAGCGGCTCACGTCGCCGACGGCGATCCGGTCTAGATAGCCGCGCACGCCGGCGAAGATCGAGACCACCTGGTCCTCGACCACGAGCGGCGCATATTGCGGCTGCTTCAGCAGTTCGGTCAGCCGCGCGCCGCGATTGAGCAGGCGCTGCGTCGCCGCATCGAGATCGGAGCCGAACTGGGCGAAGGCCGCCATTTCGCGGTATTGCGCCAGCTCGAGCTTGATAGTGCCGGCGACCTGCTTCATGGCCTTGATCTGCGCCGCCGAGCCGACACGGCTCACCGACAGGCCGACGTTGATGGCCGGGCGGATGCCGCGATAGAACAGGTCGGTTTCGAGGAAGATCTGCCCGTCGGTAATGGAAATCACGTTGGTCGGGATGTAGGCCGACACGTCGCCGGCCTGGGTCTCGATCACCGGCAGCGCAGTGAGCGAACCGCCGCCGTTTTCGTCGTTCATCTTGGCCGCGCGCTCGAGCAGGCGCGAATGCAGGTAGAACACGTCGCCGGGGTAAGCCTCGCGTCCGGGCGGACGGCGCAGCAGCAGCGACATCTGGCGATAGGACACGGCCTGCTTCGACAGATCGTCGTAGATAATCAGCGCATGCATGCCGTTGTCGCGGAAGAATTCGCCCATGGTGCAGGCGGTATAGGGCGCCAGGAACTGCAGGGGCGCCGGTTCGGAAGCCGTGGCCGCGACGACGATGGTATATTCCATGGCGCCGTAGTCTTCGAGGGTCTTCACCACCTGCGCCACGGTGGAGCGCTTCTGCCCGATGGCCACGTAGATGCAATAGAGCTTCTTCTTTTCGTCGCCCGAGGCGTTGATCTTCTTCTGATTGATGATTGTGTCGACGGCCACGGCGGTCTTGCCGGTCTGGCGGTCGCCGATGATGAGTTCGCGCTGGCCGCGGCCGACCGGCACCAGCGCATCGAGCGCCTTGAGGCCGGTCTGCACCGGCTCGTGCACCGACTTGCGCGGAATGATGCCGGGCGCCTTGACCTCGACCCGGCGGCGTTCGCTGGACGCTATCGCTCCCTTGCCGTCGATCGGATTGCCGAGCGCATCGACCACGCGGCCGAGCAATCCCTTGCCGACCGGCGCGTCCACGATGGCGCCGGTGCGCTTGACCGTGTCGCCTTCCTTGATGCCGCTGTCGCCGCCGAAGATCACCACGCCGACGTTGTCGGTCTCCAGGTTCAGCGCCATGCCTTTCACGCCGCCCGGGAACTCGACCATTTCGCCGGCCTGCACCTGGTCGAGGCCGTAGACGCGCGCGATCCCGTCGCCGACCGAAAGCACCTGGCCGACCTCGGAGACTTGCGCCTCCGTGCCGAAGCCGGCGATCTGTTGCTTGAGGATTTCGGAAATTTCTGCGGCGCGGATATCCATCACGCAACCCCTTTCATCGCAACCTTGAGATTCTGCAACTTGGTGCGCACGGATGCGTCGAGCATGCGCGAGCCGACCTTAACCACAAGCCCGCCGATCAAGCCGGAATCGACCCTCGCCTCGACCGAGACTTCGCGGCCAACGCCTTCCTTCAGCGCGGCCTTGAGGGCAGCGAGCTGGTTCGGATTGAGCGCTTCCGCCGAAATCACCTGCGCCACAGTCTCGCCACGATGGCGGGCCAGCAGCGCGCGGAAGCCCCGGATGGTGTCGCGCAGCACGAACAAGCGGCGATTGCGGGTGACGATGCCGACGAAGCGCCGGATCAGGTCATGCAATCCGGCCCGCTCGACCACGGCCGCCATGGCGCGCATCTGTTGCTCGCGGTCGAAGACCGGGCTCATCACCAGACGGCGCAGGTCGGCGCTGTCGTCGAGCATGCGGCTGAGGCGGTCGAGGTCCGCCGCCACCGCGTCGAGAGCCTTGGCCTCGTTCGCCAGTTCGAACAGTGCGGTGGCATAGCGCCCGGCGATGCCCGATACGATCGATGTTTCGGCGGCCAAAAACAGCGTCCTCGAAGGTCCGGAATTAGAGCCCCGGCGACTGGCTCTCGCCTCGGCCTAAGCCCATGTGGGGAAACAATAAATTCGGCCGCAGAGCTTCCTGTCCGAGGCCCCCGCCGAACGGCAGGCGTTACCTAGCACACGACCTTCGGCCGTGCAACAGGAAGTGCCCGGAATCCGGCCATTTCTGGCCTCCGCGACACCGCGCCGCGCAAGCGACTCACCAATCGGTGATGAACGGGCTGCAATCGGTGCGTGATAGCATCCGCGCCGTAAAAAAACGGCATCGCCGAAAACACGAATGGGGGAGATTTCAAATGGGGTCATTCCGATTGGCCGGCGCGGGCCTGGCCGCAGCACTTGCTTTGGCCGGGGCCGCTGACGCCCACGCCCAGAACGTGCCGACGCGCGTGCGCGGCGAGATCGCCGGCGTCATGGGCAACATGCTCTATATCCGCGGCCTGGACGGCCAGCCTGTAACGGTGAAGCTGACCGATGATTGGGTGTTGCTGGTGGTTTCGCCGGTCACGTTGTCGAGCATCAAGAAGGGCAGCTACATCGGCACCGCCGCCGTTCCCGACAAGGGCGACACGCTGCGCGCCCTGCAAGTCACGGTCATCCCCGAGGCCGCGCGCGGTTTCGGCGACGGCCATTATCCTTGGGACCTTGCGCCGCAAAGCACCATGACCAATGCGAACGTCTCCGGTATCAGCCAGAAGGCCGGCGCGGAGACACTGATGCTGGACTACAAGGGTGGCAGCAAGACCGTGATCGTGCCAAAGGGCGTGCCGATCACCACCTTCGCGCCCGGCGACCGCACCATGGCGACGACCGGCGCGATGACCGTCACCTTCGGCCAAAAGGCGCCGGACGGCACGATCACCGCCAAATTCGTCTCGATCGGCAAGGACGGCATGCTGCCGCCGAACTAAGGGTCGCGAGCCGCGGCAACGGAGCCCTCACCCTGAACGCCTGTCCTGAGCAGCCCCGCGCCCCTATCCTTCGACAGGCTCAGGATGAGGCGCGGGGTTAGTCGAAGGATCGAAGGGTGAGGGGCCGGCGCAGCGCAATCACAGAAAGCTGTACGGATCCACGTCGACGGCGAGGCGCACGTCGTTCGGCACCTTG
The DNA here is from genome assembly GCA_035632095.1 of Candidatus Cybelea sp. Classification (GTDB taxonomy): domain Bacteria; phylum Pseudomonadota; class Alphaproteobacteria; order Ferrovibrionales; family Ferrovibrionaceae; genus DASQHM01. Next base: position 21,776 of record DASQHM010000037.1, read on the forward strand.
ATCGGCGCCAGCCATTCGCGCAGGACCTGTTGGATGTTGGCGCCGCGCTGCATCTTCAGCAGCAGGCGCATGCGGTGGCGGCCGCGGAGCAGCGACAGCGGCGCGGGCGCCGGACCAAGCACAGTGATGCCCTCGCCGCGCGGGCTGTGCTGGCCGAGGTCGCGGGCGACGCGTTGCACGGAGCCGAGATTGGCGCCGGAAACGATCAGCGCGGCGAGCCGGCCGAACGGCGGCATGGCGGTGTCGCGGCGCGCCTGCATTTCGGCGGCGATGAAGCCGTCGCGATCGCCGCTGACCAGCGCATGCATCACCGGATGCTCCGGCGAAAAGGTCTGCAGCAGCACGCGGCCGGGGCGCTCGGCGCGGCCGGCACGGCCGGACACTTGCGTGAGGAGCTGATAGGTCCGCTCCGCCGCGCGCAAGTCGCCGCCGGACAGGCCAAGATCCGCGTCCACCACGCCCACCAGCGTCAGCATGGGAAAATGGTGGCCCTTGGCGACAATCTGCGTGCCGATCAGCAGATCGATTTCGTGGTTCGCCACTTGCGCCACCAGATCGGCCGCCGCGCGCGGACCGGCGAGCGTGTCCGAGGCCATCACCGCCGTGCGCGCGTCCGGGAAGCTCGCGGCGATCTCCTCCGCCAGCCGTTCGACGCCGGGACCGCAGGCGCGCAGCCGATCCTCGGCCCCGCAGCTCGGACACGTTTTCGGCAGGGCCATGGCGTGACCGCAATGATGACATTGCAGCCGCCGCGCCAGGCGATGCTCCACCAGCCAGGCCGAACAATTCGGGCATTCCAGGCGATGGCCGCAGGCGCCGCACAAGGTGAGCGGCGCGTAGCCACGGCGATTGAGGAACAACAGCGCCTGCTCGCCGGCGGTCAAAGTCTCGGCAAGCGCATCGTGCAGCGGGGCGGAGAGCCAATGGCCGCGGGGCGGCGGCGATGCGCGCATGTCGATGGCCGCGATCTCCGGCATGGCCGCGCGCGCATGGCGTTCGGGCAGGTGCAGGCGGGCGTAGCGTCCCTGCTCCACGTTGGCGATGGTCTCGAGCGAGGGCGTCGCGGAAACCAGCAGCGCGGGGATCTTGGCCAACGACGCCCGGACCACCGCCATGTCGCGTGCGTTGTAGATGACGCCGTCCTCCTGCTTGAACGACGCATCGTGCTCTTCGTCGACGACGATCAGCCCAAGCGCCGGGAACGGCAGAAACAGCGCCGAGCGCGCGCCGACCACGACATGGGCGCCGCCCTCGGCCACGGCGCGCCAGGCTCGCCGCCGCTCCGTCGATCTCAGCTCGGAATGCCACTCCACCGGACGCACGCCGAAGCGCTGCTCGAAGCGATCCAGCCATTGCGCCGAAAGCGCGATCTCCGGCAGCAGCACCAGCACCTGGCGGCCCTGCGCCAGCGCCGCCGCGACGGCCTCGAAATAGACCTCGGTCTTGCCGGCGCCGGTCACGCCTTCCAGCAGCGTGACGGAGAACGCGCCCGACCGCACCGCTTCCCGCAAGCGCGCCGCCGCCGCCGATTGATCCGGAGAAAGCTCAGGTCCCGGCCGTCCGTGTTGCGGGGCCGGATAGGCCATGTCCGCCGGCAACTCGACCGCCTTCAAGGCGCCCGCCTCCAACAACCCGCGCACCACACCCGGTCCGGCCGCTGCCGCTTCGGCGATGTCGGCGATGCTGCGCGGCGGGCCGTCGGCCAGCACATTGAGCACGCGCTGCCGCGCCGCCGTCATGCGCGTTGGCTTGTCGCCGGAGAGCGCGTAGGCGATGCGTCCCGCCGGCGGATCGAGGGCCGCCGACACGCTCATACACATGCGCAGCACGGCCCCCGGCGGACTTAACGTGTAGGCCGCGACCCAATCGACGAACCGGCGCAATTCCTCCGGAAGCGGCGGGCAATCGAGGCGCTCGGCCACAAGCTTCAGCCGGGATTCCGCCACCTCGCCGCTGGCCTCGCCCCAGACCACGCCGACGTATTCGTTCACGCCGAGCGGCGCCACGACGAAGTCGCCGGGCTTCGCATCCAGGGCGGGCTCGAGCCGGTAGTCGTAGGCGCCGGAAAG
>DASQHM010000038.1:0-19450 GCA_035632095.1 Candidatus Cybelea sp.
TCCTGGCGGTCGCGCTTCGTTTGGCGGCCGTCATTCGCCGCGAAGGCATCGACATCATCCGCGCCACGGAACCGTGCTATTGCGGACTTATCGCCATGGTGACCGCCATGCTGACCGGCCGGCCCTGGTGCGTGTCGCTGCATGCCGATTTCGACCGGCGGTTCGCCCTCGACGGCCCAGCCGTCGCGGCGACCGTGTTCGGATCGCGTGCGCTGGCCAATGCGATAGAACGCTTGGTCATTTCGCGGGCGCCGATGACCTTGCCGATCCGCGAAAGCCTGATCGGCTATCTGAAAGCCCGTGGCGCGCGGGCCGACCGCATTCGAGTCATTCCCCATGGGCTCGACATCTCGGTTTTCGCGACGCCGTCGGCCATCGACGTATCGGCACGCTTCGATGTGCCGTCGGGACATCGCATTGTCAGCTTCGTCGGACGTTTGGCGCGGGACAACTACATCGACGACGTGCTCGACGTGGCGCGGCATATCGCGGCAACCCGCGGCGACGTCGTAATGTTGATGATCGGCGGCGGCACGGAAGAGGCGCGCGTGCGGGCCGAGGTATCGGGCAACCCGGGTTTGGCGCGGGTCGTTCGGATGCCGGGTTACCAGCCGCGCGACGTCGTGGCGGCCGTGCGGCAAGCATCGGCCGTCAGTCTTTGCCTAATGGGCGGGTTCAGTTTGATCGAAGCCTGCGCCGCGGCGTCGCCTGTCGTCGCCTACGACGTGGAATGGCACGGCGAATTGGTTCGCGACGGCGAGACCGGGTACCTGATCGCCGAACACGATCTCGCGGGCTTGTACGTTGCCGTCGACAGGTTGCTGGACCGGCCGGACTACGCGCGCAAGCTCGGCCAAGCGGCGCAACACCTCGCGCTCGCCCGGCACGATCACGCGGCGTCGGCGGCAGCGAAGCGCAAGGCCTATGCTGAACTACTCGAACTCGAAAACCGCGGCGTCCGGTGCGCCTTCCGGCGGAGCGCACCATGAGCCTGTCGCGGCGGTTCTTCGATCCGGAGCGAGACCGAAGGTCGTGACGGGTATTCAGATCGGCCGGCCGGGTTCGGCCGCCCACTGGCACGAAGCCGAACACTTCGCCGCCCAACTATCGACGCCCGGCGGTCGTGCGCTGATCGACGGCCGTTGGCGGGTGTTCCGTTCGGCGCTCGAGCGCTGGTTGCGGCGGCGCTCGCCTTCGGGCCCGGTCCGTGTATTGGACGCCGGCTGCGGCGACGGGATCAATCTTGCGGGCCTCAGGGATATTTTCGCAGCACTGAACGTGGAAGCGGAAATCTGCGGCTTGGATTTCAATCCCCTGCGGCTCGACCGCGCGCGCGCTCAATCGGGGATCGCCGGATTGTTGCAGGGGTCGGTCACGGCCCTGCCGTTTGCCGAATCCACGTTCGATGTAGTCCTCTGCAATCACGTCATCGAGCATGTGCCGGATCACGGCGGCGCCGCGCGCGAGCTGCGCCGCGTTATCAAGCCGCGCGGGCTGCTGCTGCTTGGCGTGCCGAACGAAGGCTGCCTGCTTGCGCGGCTCCGCAACGGCGTTTTGCAGCCATCCATTCTGCGCACGACCGATCACGTGAACTTTTATACGCGGAATTCCCTGACCGGCATGTTGCGGCACGCCGGTTTCGCGATCGAGCGGGTCGAAACCGAGGGCTTCTTTCTGCCGCACTTGCGGCTGACGTCCCTGCTGGCGCGAACGGCGGCCGGCGCGCGTGCGCTGGACAAGCTCGGGCACATGGTGCCGAGCCAGGCGGCGGGCTTGATCGTCTCGGCGGCGGCGGAATGATTCGATGAACGGCATCGCCGTCGCTTGGGCGCGCTTACTAGGCTTGCAGATCGTCGGCCTTGCCGTTGCCGTCGCGACCGTCGCCATCGCCGCCATCGTCGTGCCGCCGGCCGTATATGGCCAATACGCACTGGTGCTGTCGCTGCTGCAGGTGATTTCCCCAGTGACGCTTTCTTGGATTTCGCAATCGGCAGTCCGCTTCGGCCGCGAGGAATACCTGCTAAACGGCGGCATCGCCGCGACGCTTGGAAGCGTACTGGCGATGCAAGTGCCGCTATTCGGCCTGGTCTGTGTCGCCGTGTGGATTGCGATGCCCTGGCTGGAGACCTGGGCCGCGGGTGCGCGGTTCGACTGGATCGCGTTTACCGCCCTAGGCGGCATCGCGGCGGCCGAAACGCTTGCCTATGCGGCGCAGGCGGCCGGCCGCTTCACCGGCTACGGCGCCGGGCAATTGCTGGTGCGCGCCGGACTTGCCGGCGCGCTCGTGCCGATTTATTTCGGCGTCGGCGCGGATGCGCGCCTCCTGCTGGCGGGCACGGCGGCCGGCTCGATCGCCGCCGCCGCAATGACATTCGTTTCGATCCCCCGCCGGTCGCGGGCCAAGCTGCGCTTCGATCCCCCGCTCGCTCGGCGCATCCTTGCCTACGGCTGGAAGCTTCCGCTTGGTGCGGCATCCGGCATTCTTTTTGCGTGGATCGATATCTGGTTCATTCGTTCGCTGATCGATCTGGACGCGGCCGGGGTCTATGCCTGGGCGTACAATGTATTCCGCATGGCGGCGATGGTTCTGATGCCGCTCTCGACCGTACTGGCGCCCTTGATGGCCGATCTGCGGCTGAGCGGGGATCGCGATCGCTCCGCGCGTGGATTGCGTGCGATCCTGGCGGCGTTCATCTTGGCCAGCGCCATGGTGCCGATCGGTCTGGTGCCGTTGCGTTGGGCGGCGGAGTTGATCGTGCCCACGAATTATCACGCTGCCATCGCGCCGGCGATCATGCTCGGCGGCACCATGTCCTTGCAGCTCTTCGTCTTGGGCGTGAATCCGTTGGTCATGGCCTATGAGCGCGCGGTCGGTGGCGTCGTGATCTTGAACGTCGCCATGCTTGGGCTCAACGCTGTCGGCGACTTGCTGCTTATTCCGCGATTGGGAATTCTCGGCGCTGCGGCGGCGACGGCATCGGCGACGTGGCTCTCGGTGCTGGTCATGAACCGCTTGGCGTGGCGCTTCTCGCAGCTCGACCGAGAACTGGAACGCTCGACGACGCGGCTTGTCGCCGCGGTCGGCGCGGCCGACCTCATGGCGGCATTCGCGATCGCGGAAGTGCAAAGCGTCTATTGGCCCTGGGTTTTGGCTGCGGCGGCCGCGTTGTCGTTTTTCGCGCTTCGGCGCGCGGGGTACTTGCGCGGCCTCGGCGCCCTGTCGCCGCAATTGGCCGCCCTGCCTTGGGGCCGAACCATGGTGCAGGCGATTGCGTGGTGCGAAGGCCGGGCGCGGCCGAGCGTGGCGCCGGAACAGGTGTGAACGGCTCGTCGGCATGTGCGGCATAAACGGCATAGTCTGGCATGACGGCGCGATCCCTGGCGCCGCGGACCTGGTCGAAGCGATGAACGGCCGTTTGCGCCACCGTGGGCCCGACGGAAACGGCGTCTGGAGCGGCGATCATGCGGCCTTCGGTCAAACGCGGCTCAGCATCATTGATTTGAGCGATCGCGGCCGGCAACCGATGCAAAACGCCGACGGCTCTCTGATCCTGGTCTGCAACGGCGAAATCTACAATCATCGCGAATTGCGCCGCGACATGGAGCTCGACGGCTATGCGTTCCACAGCGACACAGACGTCGAAGTTATCCTGCCGCTGTACGAGCGGTTCGGCGAGCGCTGCGTAGACAAACTCGTCGGAATGTTCGCTTTCGCGATCTGGGATACGCGCCGGCGCCGCCTGTTCATGGCCCGTGATCGCATCGGCGAAAAGCCGCTTTACTACGTGGCGGACAGAGGCCGCTTGGCTTTCGCTTCGGAGATCAAGGCCTTGCTGACTTTGCCCTGGCTCGATCGGGCCGTACGCGAAGAGGCAATCCCGTCGCTGATGGTCTATCAGACGCTGCCGGCGCCGCTGACCATATTCCGCGCCGTCGACGCGCTGCCGCCGTCGACGACGTTGGCTTGGGACCAGAGCGGCATGCGGATCGAGCGATATTGGCATATCGATTTTTCGCGACGCCGCGCGTGGCGCAAGAACGATGCTATCGACGCCTACGATGCGTTGATGGCGCAGAGTGTCGAAGGTTGCCTGATTGCCGACGTTCCGGTCGGCGTGCTGCTGTCGGGCGGCGTCGACTCGAGCACGATCGCCGTGCTCGCGGCCGAGCGCCACGCGGGCATTCGCAGCTTTTGCATCGGACACGATGCGCCGGGCGCACCCGATCCGGAATTTCCGCGCGCCCAGGCCGTGGCGGAACGCATCGGCACCAGGCATCGCAACATCCAATTCGATTTTCCGACTCTCGCCGAATTGCCGCGCATCCTGTCCGGGTACGACCAGCCTATGTGGTGCATGGTGGCTCTCTATGTGGATCGGTTGGCCGAGCTCATTCGCCGCGAGGTAAAAGTAGCGCTCTCCGGCAACGGCGCCGACGAAGTCTTCTCGGGCTATGCGGCCTATGCGAGGTTGCCGGTTCTGGATGTGTTGCACCGCGTGGCGCGTCCGCTGCCGGAGTGGATCGCCAACGTGGCGCCCGATTCTATGGGGCAGCGTCTGAGGCGCGTATTGGCTGCCGCAGGTCTGCCGCTGGCGGCGCGGCGCGGCGCGGTGCTGTCGCTGCTGGCCGACGACATGCTGCAGAAGCTGTGCACGGCCGACTTCGCGGGCCGTTGGCGCGGTTCCGATCCCGGCCGGTTCGTTGTCGATGCGGTGTCGCCATCAAACCCGCAGACCTTGGCGGATGCGGTCACCTACGGCGACCTCATGGTCTATCACCAGCACGGCCACGCAACGATCGCCGACACCTCCAGCATGGCTCATGGTCTGGAACTGCGCTCGCCGTTCCTCGACCACCGCATCGTCGAATTTGCCGCTTCATTGCCGCGCCACCTGATTCTGCCGCTGACGCCCCGGCCGTCCCAGGCCAAGGCGCTATTGAAGGAAAGTCTGGCCGCCAAACTGCCCCGCAAGCTGGTGTATGCGCCGAAAGTCGGTTTCGGCTACGGCATTCCCATGGACGATCTGGTGCGCGGCGCTTGGGCTGGTCCGGTCCGCGACCTGCTGATGGGCGGCCGCTACCTCGAACTCGGCATTTTCAGCCGCGAGGGCGCCGCATTCGCCATGTCGCACTCCTATCAGGCGACCTGCATTCTGCTCTGCTTCGCCATCTGGGCGGAAATGTATTTGTTCGGCAGCGATGCAAGCGCGTTGGCGGCGCGTTTTGCCGGCGAGGTTCCGGAGCAGGCCGCGGCGCGAGGCGTCGCGTGATGAAGCGCTTCGCCGTCGATCGCCTTGGCTATCCGCCCGGCAGCGGGGTGCCGATCTGGCTGGTGAATTGGCTGTTCCAGCGCGTCTTCCGCCTCGACGCCGAGTGCCGCTACAACAAGCATTTCACCAGCCGCTTGTTGCATACGCGCGGCCTCGAGATCGAAGACGAATGTCCGATCGTGCGGCGGAGCCTGACGGTCAGCGGCGGCTGTTACATCAATGCCGCCGACGGGTTGTGGATCGGTCGCGGCACGATCTGGGCGCCGAACGTGGCGATCGTTTCGCAAGAGCACGGCCGCGACGACCTGCGGAACGCGCCGCCAACGCCGGGCATCCGCATCGGCCGCGATTGCTGGCTCGGCTTCGGCTCGATCGTCATGCCCGGCGTGATCCTGGGCGAGCGCACCATCGTCGGCGCCAACGCCGTCGTGACCAAATCCTTCCCCGAAGGCAATGTGGTGCTGGCCGGAGCGCCGGCGCAGGTCGTCGGCGTGCGGTCGGCTGCATAGGCATCGGACGACGCCGTGGACCGCCGCATCCTGCCGATGCTGCGCTGCCCCGTTTCGGGCGGATCGCTGGATTTGATCGAGATCGATGGCGATACGGCGGATGGACTTTCGCAGGTGCGGACCGGCATTCTGCATTGCAAAGAGTCGAAACTCTGGTACCCGATCATCGCCTACGTTCCCGTCATGCTGACGTTTCCGACGGCGCTGGTCGACGGCTTTGCCAGGGACCACGAATCCGCATTGCGGGCGTTGCCGGACTATCGGGCGCCGCCACTTGCGCCGATGCCGGGCGAAGCATCGGTGCAACGCACATTCACCGAGGAATGGCAGGGGCTCGGCGACGACGAGCGCACCTTCATCTATTCCGACAGCGAACTCGTCGCTCTGCATCGGGACGTCTGGCTGCAACTCACCGACGGCGAGCGGGCAGGCGTCAAAACGGTGCTCGACGTCGGCTGCGGTTTCGGCAAGGAAGCCATCGTGCTGGCCGATATCTTTCCGAATGCCGAGGTATTCGGCGTTGATCTCAACCTGTCGCTGCTGCAAGCCGGGCCGAACCTAAAACAGCACCGGCGCGTTCATCCGATCATCGCCTCGCTGTTCCGCCTGCCCTTCGCGAAGGAGAGCTTGGATCACGTGCACTGCCAAGGCGTCCTGCATCACACGTATTCGACGGAGGAGGGCTTCAAGTCCCTGTCGCCGCTGCCGCGCCGTGGCGGCTCGCTCTTCGTCTGGGTCTATGCGCACGAGGATTCCATGGTCGTGCCAGGTTTCCGCGGCGCGTTGATTCGCATCTACTGGCTCGTGTCGCATCGCATCGGCCGGCCGATCCTGTCGCGGCTGCCCGGCCCGGTCCGCAACGGCGCGATGACGGTCATGGCGGCGTTGCTGCATCCGCTGATCAAGCTTCGCGACCGCAGCCAGACCAGCTGGCGCTTCCGCAACACGTTGCATGGGCTCCGCGACGCCTTTACGCCGCGCTACGCGCATCAGCATGGATTCAACGAAGTTCTGACCTGGTTCGAGGACGCCGGCTTCGAGCCTCGGCTGCAGTCGCCGGCGCGGTATCGCGACTTGATCGGCAAGCGGCTGCTCGGTGTCGGCGTCTTCGGGCGCAAGGTAAAGGCGGGCTGAACGCGTGTGCGGCATCGCCGGCATAGTCGCCACCCGGCCGATCGAACGCCAGGCCGAACTGTTGCAGGGTTTCTCCCGCGCTTTGCAGCATCGCGGACCGGATGACCTGGGCTTCCTAAGCTGGCACGGCACCGGCCTCAGCCTCGGGCGCAATGCCGAAACGCTCGCGCCCGGAACTGCTGCGCTCGTGCATCGCCGCCTATCCATCGTGGACTTGAGCGAGCGCGGCTGGCAGCCGATGACGGACGAGCGGTCGCGGCACGCCATCGCACTCAATGGCGAAATCTACAATTATCCGGAGTTGCGGGCCGAGCTCGAAGCCACGGGCGTGCAATTCCGCTCGCAGACCGATACGGAGGTGCTGCTGCGCTTGTTGGCGCGCTCCGGCATTGCCGCGTTGACGCGCGCCGTCGGCATGTTCGCGTTCGCGTTCCTCGATAGCGAGCGGCGCAAGCTCGTGCTGGCGCGCGATCCGTTCGGAATCAAGCCGCTGTTCTTCGCGTCGCACGGCGGCACGTTCGCTTTCGCTTCCGAGATGCGCCCTTTGATCGACCTCGGGTTCGCGCCGCGTGTGGTCGAGGCGGCGGCGCTGTTCGGATATCTGCGTCACGCCATCACGGACTACGGCGAAGCGACACCGGTCGTCGGCGTGCGTCAGCTTCCCTCGGCGCATTACATGGAAGTCGACCTCGACACCGGCCACGTCGGAGCGCCGACGCGATACTGGTCTCCGTCGAACCGTAACGGCGGACCCAGGCGATTCGACGATGCGGTGGCGGAATTGCGCGGACTTTTCCGCGACAGCGTTCGGCTGCACCTGCGCGCGGATGTTCCGGTCGCGGCGACCCTTTCGGGCGGCATCGATTCCAGCGCCATCGTGCGCACGATCGAAGAATTGCAGGGCGCGAGCGCCGTGTTCAGCTACGTTGAGGACGACCCCACGGTAGGCGAAGAGCGGTTCGTCGACGCGGTCGCCGCCGCCGGCGGCACGCGGCCGCACAAGATCATGCTGAAGCCGGACGATCTTGCCGACGAGCTCGATCGTCTGGTCCTGACGCTGGAGCAGCCGTTCGGCACCAGCAGCATGTGGGCGCAGAGCCGGGTGTTTCGCTCGGTCCATGAGCAGGGATTCAAGGTGGTCCTCGACGGTCAGGGCGCCGACGAATTGTTCGCCGGCTATCCGGCTTTTCGCGCCGCGCGGCTCGGCACGCTGTTGCGCCGCGGCCGCCTCGGCGACGTGGCGCGTTTTCTGGCGGGAATGGGGCAGGGGCGGCTGCCGATCGTATTGCAGGCGGTGGGCGGTTTTCTGCCGGCGGACTTGCAGCGCCTGGCGCGCTCGCTTGTCGGACGACCCAGCATCCCTCGCTGGCTCAACGCGTCGTGGTTTCGCCGCCAGCATGTCGATTGGGCCCGGCCGGTCGCAACGTCAAATGGCGCGAGCGATCTCCAGGCCAGCTTGTACGACGCGACAGTCGCATCGAGCCTGCCCATGCTGTTGCGGTATGCCGACCGCAACGCCATGGCGGTGTCGCTGGAGAATCGGGTGCCATTCCTGACGACGGCACTGGCCGACTTCGCCCTGTCGCTTCCCGACGAGTTCCTGATCGGGCCCGACGGCACCACCAAGCGCATTTTGCGCACCGCCATGCGCGGCATCGTCCCCGACGTGGTGCTCGCTCGCCGCGACAAGATAGGCTTCGCCACGCCGGAAGTGCGGTGGTTTGCCGAAAGTCCGGCGCTCCGTGCCCGCCTCGCGGCGGCGGCGGCCGGTCCCATGCCGGAGTGTTTCGGGCCCGAGACAGGCGCATGGCTTCGCGCCGTGGCGGAGCAGCGCGCTCCCTACGGACCCGCGGTTTGGCGTTGCTGGAACGTGTTGCGTTGGGCGAGCCTGCTCAAGCTGGAGTTTCCGGCATGAAGATCCTGATCGTGGCCCATGCCTTTCCGCCTCACAACGCCAGCGGTTCGGTCCGCGTGGGCAAGCTCGCCGAGTATTTGTGCGAGCAGGGCCACGACGTGCGGGTCATCACGGCCGAACCACTGCCCTATCCGCGCACGTTGACGACGACCGTCGCGCCGGAGCGCGTCATAGCGACGCCCTGGTTCGACCCTGTTGCCATACTGAAGAAGCTGCGGCGGCCCGATGCCGCGGCGGATACGGCCAAAGCGGACGGCGACAGCGGCGGAGCATACCGCCGTTGGCTGGCCGCGGCGCTCGGCATTCCCGACCTGCAGATCGGCTGGTACCTCTACGCAATCCGCGCGGGGCGGAGCCTGTTTCGCCACTGGCAGCCCGATATCATCTACGCGAGCGCCCTGCCGTTCACCGGCCATATGGTTGCCCGGCGATTGAGCCGTTTGGCGGGCGTGCCCTGGGTCGCGGAGTTCCGGGATCAGTTTGCCGACAATCCTTATTCCAATCTGCCGGCGTGGCGCGCGCCGCTCGACCGTTGGATCGAACGCCGCGTGCTCGCGACGGCGGCTGCCTGCGTCACCGTGTCCGATCCGATTGCCGAGTATCTTTCGCGGCAGCATGGCAAACGCACGCTGGTTGCGCTGAACGGCTACGACGAACGGGACTATCCGGCGGATGCACCGCGCACGCCCGATCGCCACGCGCCGGTGACCATTCTCTATACCGGGAACATCTACCCGGGCCGGCGCGATCCATCGGCGCTCTTCGCGGCCATAGCGGGTCTCGGCGCGGAGGCAAATTCGGTGCAGGTCATCTTTCACGGCGACGACCTGCGGGGCGTTGCGGCGCTGGCCGAACGCCATGGCGTTTCAAAGAACGTGACCGTGCTTCCTTCAATTCCCTATCGCCGGTCGCTGGCCGAGCAGCGCGCCGCCGACGTACTGCTGCTGTTGCTGTGGAACGATCCGCGCGAAGCCGGCGTCTATACCGGCAAGCTGTTCGAATACATCGGCGCGGGCCGGCCGATCCTTTCGGTCGGCGCGGAGCGCGGAAAAGCGGCGGAGCTTCTGCAATCCCGCTCGCTTGGCCTTGCCTCCGCCTCGCCGGAGCGCATCGGCGCCGCTTTGCGCGCGTGGATTGCCGAAAAGCGGGCGAACGGCGCTATAGCTGGGCCTCCGGGGGAATCGCGCCGTGGATTGTCGCGACAAGATCAGTTCGCGGCGGTGGGCAGCCTATTGCACGATCTGGTTCGCGCCCGGATACCTGCCGGGGCGCCGCATGAGGCACCCTCCGCAACGCTGCCGGGCCACTCATGACGAAGCCGGCGAAAATCCTGACCGTGGTGGGCGCGCGGCCGCAGTTCGTCAAGGCCGCCGTGGTCTCCGCCGCGATCGCCGCAACGGAAGGACTGTCCGAAGTCCTGGTCCACACCGGCCAGCATTTCGATGCGGATATGTCCGATGTCTTCTTCGCCGAACTCGGCATTCCGACACCTGCCTATAATCTCGGCATTTCCGGCGGCAGCCACGGCGACATGACCGGCCGGATGCTCATGGCGCTCGAGGCGACGCTATTGCGCGAGTCACCCGATTGCGTGCTGGTCTACGGCGATACCAATTCCACATTGGCCGGCGCGCTTGCGGCCGCCAAACTTCAAATCCCCATTGCGCATGTTGAGGCCGGTCTTCGCTCGTACAACCGGGCCATGCCCGAGGAGATCAACCGCATCGTGGTCGATCATCTTAGCCGGTATCTGTTCTGCCCGACGGCACAGTCGGTGGCGAATTTGACGAAAGAAGGCGTGACCTCGGGCGTTCATGTTGTCGGCGACGTCATGTATGACGCGACTTTGGCGGCAAAGCGCATTGCGGCCCAGCGGTCCGATATCGTTCGCCGGCTGGGTCTTGCGCGCGACGGATTTCAGCTTGCGACCGTCCATCGCGCCGAGAACGTGGACGACCGGCATAAATTGGCGCAGGTGCTGTCATACTTGGATGCCGAGGCCACGCGTCTGCCCGTGATCATGCCGGTGCATCCGCGCACGCGCGATGCCGTTGCCGCGCTTGGCCTCGACTTCGGGCGCGTCAAGACCATCCCGCCGGTCGGATATCTCGACATGGCGCAGTTGCTCGAAGCTTGCGCGGGCGTGCTGACCGATTCGGGCGGTTTGCAGAAGGAAGCGTACTTCCACCGCAAACCCTGCGTGACATTGCGCGACGAAACCGAATGGGTCGAGACGGTGGAATGCGGCTGGAACCGGCTCTGGCAGGGTCCGGATTACCGGCCGCGCCGCGAGATCGCGGACTACGGCAAAGGCGACGCGGCGTCGCGCATTGCCGCTGTGCTGAAGCAGGCCGCTTCGCCGGCGATCGGGACACGGGGGCCGGCATGAGCGCGGCGGCCGCCGCCGAGCGTCGTTTCGCCTTCGGCGCCAACTGGCTCCGCTTCCTGACGCAGCTCGACGAGCGGCGCATCACTTCCGCCGAGGACTCGCTTCGGATCATGCTCGGCGTGCAGGACTTGAAAGGTAGGACCTTCCTCGACATCGGCTGCGGCAGCGGATTGTTTTCGCTCGCGGCGGTGCGCCTCGGCGCGTCGGTCACATCGTTCGACTACGACCCGCAATCGGTCGCATGCGCCCGCGCCGTCGAGGCCCGCTACGGCGCACGCGGCGCCGACTGGAGAATCGAGCAGGGCTCCGTCCTCGATGCCGCCTATATGGCGCGGTTCTCCGGCTTTGACGTGGTCTATTCCTGGGGCGTCCTGCATCACACAGGCGATATGTGGCGCGCGCTCGAAAGCGCGGCCCGCCCGGCGGCGGCAGGTGGTCTGCTGTTCATCGCGCTCTACAACGACCAAGGCTGGATCAGCCGCTACTGGCTCATCGTCAAGCGCATCTATGGCACGGGCGCAGCGGGCCGCGCGGCAATGATCGCGTTGCATGCGCCTTATCTGCTCGTTCTTCGCGCATTGGTGCGTTTGATCGCCGGCCGCGGACAACTGCCGCGCGGCATGGCGCTTTGGTATGACATGCTCGATTGGCTCGGCGGTTTGCCGTTCGAGGTCGCAAGCGTCGATACCGTCGTGGCGTTCCTGGATGCGCAGGGTTTCGAGCCGCTTCGGGTCGTCGGCTGCGGGTCGCGCCACGGCTGCAACGAATTCGTGTTTCGCCGCCGCGAGCCGAGAACGCCGTGACGGCAATGCGGCTCATGATCGTGGTGACCGGCCTCGACGTCGGCGGCACCGAGCGGCATTTGGCGGCCGTACTGCCTGTCTTGGCCGCACGCGGCTATCGCTGCACGGTGTTTTCGCTGCGCGGCCGGGGCGCCCTCGCAAAGCCGCTCGAGGCCGCAGGAATCAAGGTGATCGCCCCGCCCCTGGGTTATGCGCTCGCCGCGCCCTGGCTCTGGTTCGCGCTTTGGCGGCGTGCGCCGCAGGTGGTCCACTTCTTCCTGCCTGCCGCCTATCTCATAGGCGGTTTGACGAGCCTGCTAAGTCCGGTGCCGCAGCGCGTCATGAGCCGTCGCAGCCTCAATCTCTATCAGCGCCGCCGCCCGGTGTTGGCCCGCCTGGAACGCTGGCTGCATGGGCGCATGGCGGCGCTGGTCGGCAATTCCGAAGCCGTGGTGGCGGATCTGCGCGCGGAAGGCGCTCCGCCCGAGCGCATCAAGCTCATCCGCAATGGCGTCGCGGTCGAACCTCTGGCCGATCGCGCGAGGCGCGAAGAGGTGCGACGCGCGCTAGGCATCGATGCCGCCGCTTTCGTCATGGCGATCGTCGCCAATCTCATCCCCTATAAAGGTCACGGCGACCTGCTGGGGGCGCTCGGCCGCATTGCCGATGCGCTGCCGGCGAATTGGCGGCTTCTCTGCGCCGGACGCGACGAGGGCATCGGCGCGTCGCTCAGGCACCAGGCGCAACATTTGGGCCTGGCCGCGAATATCGTTTGGCTTGGCCAGCGAAACGATGTACCCGCTCTTTTTGCGGCGTCCGACCTGGCGCTCTTGTGCTCCCACGAAGAGGGCTCGCCCAATGCGGTTCTCGAGGCGATGGCTGCGGGCCTGCCGGTGATCGCGACCACCGCGGGCGGCAGCGCGGAAGTGGTGGTGGATGGATCGACCGGGATTCTGGTGCCGCCGCAAGCGGCCGATGCGCTGGCCGGCGCCATTCTGCAATTGGCGCGCGATGCGCCACGCCGGAGCGCCATGGGCGCCGCTGGGCGCCGCCGGGTCGAAGAGGTGTTTTCTCTGCGGCGCTGTGTCGACGACTACGATTCGATGTATACCGCCTTGGGACAATCGTTGGCCGCCGCCGCGAGGCCGGCGTAACAAGCGCTTGCCGCAAGCGGCGCGGGATGAGGAGGCTTTCTGAGATGGCGAAGTCGAATAACCTGGGATTTGCGTTGGTCGGGTGCGGCCGCATAGCCCAAAAGCACGTGCAAATCCTGGGCGACAATCAGGTGTCCGGCGGCCGGCTGGTTGGCGTCTGCGACCAGAGGATCGAGCGCGCCAACGACGTGGCGAAGAAATACGGCGTGCCGGCCTTTGCCGACATGCACGAGATGATGCGCAAGCTCGGCGACAAGGTCGACGTGGTGAACATCCTCACCGAAAGCGGCAACCACGCCCGCGATTGCATCGCCCTGGCGCCCTATCGCAAGCACATCGTCGTGGAAAAGCCCATGGCGCTCACGCTCGACGACGCCGACGAAATGATCGAGGCATGCGACGCCCAGGGCATCAAGCTCTTCGTGGTCAAGCAGAACCGTTGGAATACGCCGGTCCGGAAGCTGCGCGAGGCGCTGGAGGCGGGCCGCTTCGGCAAACTGGTCATGGGCACGGTGCGCGTGCGCTGGTGCCGGCCGCAAGCCTATTACGACCAGGACTCCTGGCGCGGCACCTGGGCCTACGACGGCGGTGTCTTTGCCAATCAAGCGAGCCACCATATCGATCTGCTGGCGTGGATGCTGGGCGAGCCCGAATCCGTCTTCGCCAAGTCGCGGACCGCCTTGGTGGACATCGAGGCCGAGGATACCGGCGTCGCCATCATCACGTTCCGCAACGGCGCGATCGGCGTGATCGAAGCGACCACGGCGACGCGTCCGAAGGATCTGGAAGGCTCGTTGTCCATTCTGGGCGAAGGCGGGACGGCCGAAATCGGCGGTTTCGCCGTCAACCAGATGAAGACCTGGAATTTCGGCAAGGCGGAACCGGGCGACGAAACGGTGCTCGCGGATTTCCGGGAGAATCCCCCGAGCGTCTACGGCTTCGGCCACCACGCCTATCTCAATCATGTGGTCAGTTCGATCCGCAATGACACGCCATCGCTGGTGGACGGGCTCGAAGGGCGCAAGTCGCTGGCGTTGATCTCCGCCATCTACGAATCGATCGAGACGGGCCGTGAAATTCAGCTCCGCTTCCGCCCCAACAAGTGCCGCCTCGGAATCCGGGACTAGCCTCGCTCGCCGCCGCGACCGCGCCGCCGCGGATCGAGCATGAATGAGCGCGCCGAAACACGGGTGACGGCGGTGATCGTTGCCTACAACAGCGCCAGGGTGATCGAACGCTGCCTCGGCGCTCTGCAAGATGTCGATCGTGTCGTCCTCGTCGACAACGCCAGCCGGGACGACACGATTGCCTGCGCCCGCCGCGCCCATCCCAATGTCGACATCGCCGCAAACGACCGGAATTTGGGCTTCGGGGCCGCCGCCAACATCGGTTTCGGCATGGTACGCTCGGAATTCGCGTTTCTGCTGAACCCGGACTCCGTGCTGCGGCCCGGCGCAATTTCCGAATTGATCGCCGCGGCGGACGCGTTTCCGGAGGCCGGCGCGCTCGGGCCACGGTTGCGCAACCCTTCCGGCCGCATCGAACGCTCCCACGATGCGTGGCTGTTCGCCCGCGAAGGCATGCCGCATCGCCGCGATGCCGAGCCGGAGGTGGAAGGGCCATGCTGCGCCGGATACCTCTCGGGCGCGGCCCTGTTCCTGCGCATGCAGGCGGTGCAAGCCATCGGCGGCTTCGATCCGGCCCTGTTCCTTTACTTCGAAGATGACGATCTTTGCCGATCGCTTAAAGAGGCTGGCTTCAGCGCCATTGTCGTCCCTTCGGCGGAAGCCGATCACGTCGGAGGCGGCTCCGTCGCACCCGAACTCGGATCGGAGCGGCGAAAGTACTTCCACATGGGATGGTCGCGTCTCTACCTCGAGGCGAAACACAGGGGCAAGGGGCGGGCCATGCGGGAAGGCTGGCGGCGCGCGGCGCGATATTCCGCCAAGGCTCTTGGCTACATGCTGATCGGACAGGCGCACAAGGCGCGGCGCGATGCGGCGCTTCTGTCGGGCACGCTTGCGTTCATGCGCGGCCGTCCCGCGTCGCCGGCGAACTGACCGCCATGTGCGCGATTTCCGGATTTCTCGATCTGGCCCGAACCATGGGTCCGGACGAGCTCGAGCGCGTGGTGCGGCGCATGTCCGACACCATGACCCATCGCGGGCCCGACGGCGAAGGCGCCTGGACCGACGCGTCGGCCGGCATCGCGCTCGGTCATCGCCGCCTGGCGATCATCGAGCTGACCTCGGCCGGCGCCCAACCGATGCAAACGGCGAGTGGCCGTTTCGTCATCACCTACAACGGCGAAATCTTCAACTTTCTCGAGCTGCGCCAGGAGCTGGAGGCGGCGGGCCGCCGATTCCGTGCCGGTTCGGACACGGAAGTGCTGATCGAAGCCTGCGAGACCTGGGGTGTGATGGCGACGACGCGCCGGTTGATTGGCATGTTTGCCTTCGCCGTCTGGGACCGCCGCGAACGGCGCTTATACCTCGTCCGCGACCGACTCGGCGTCAAGCCGCTTTACTGGGGCCGGCAGGGCGACCTGCTGTTCTTCGCCTCGCAGCCGAAGGCCTTTTCCGAGCATCCGGCGTGGCGCGGCGAAATCGACCGCAATGCCATCGCCGCGTGCCTGCGCTTCAACTACATACCGGCGCCGCTTTCGGTCTGGAAGGGCGTGCGCAAACTCAAGCCCGGCCATCTGGTCGAAATCGATCTGCACGGCGACGTGCGCGACACCTGCTACTGGGATCTGCCGGCCATCGCCGCCGCCGGCGTCGCCGACCGCGCGGCTTGGACCGAAACAGAGGCCGTCGATCGCCTGGACGCGCTGCTGCGCGATTCCGTCAAGCGGCGCATGATCTCGGATGTGCCATTGGGCGCGTTTCTGTCGGGTGGGATCGACAGCTCCACGGTCGTCGCCCTGATGCAGGCGCAGAGTCCCCGGCCGATCAAGACCTTCACCATAGGCTTCGAGGACGCGACCTATAACGAAGCGGCACACGCCAAGGCCGTGGCGCGGCATTTGAAGACCGAGCACACGGAGCTCTACGCCGAGCCCGACGACGCGCTCGACCTGGTGCCGAATATCGCCGAGTACTACGACGAGCCTTTCGCCGATGCCTCGCAGCTGCCGACCTATCTGGTCTCGCGTCTGACCCGGAAAGCGGTGACGGTGTCGCTGTCCGGCGACGGCGGCGATGAGATTTTCGCCGGCTACACGCGATACATCCTGCACCGGCGGATCGTGCGGACCCTGGGCCGCATCCCGCAGCCCATGCGGCGCGCCATCGCCGCCGCGATCCTGGCGCTGCCGCCGCCGGCGTGGAACGCGATCTTCGCTGCCTTGCCGGCGTCGCGCCGCCCGCGCCAGCCCGGGGACCGCATCCACAAATTCGCGCACATGCTCGATTTCAACGGGCCGAACGACGTCTATTGGCGGCTCATCGGCCTATGGGACCGGATCGACCGGATCGTGCCGGGGGCGCGCGCGCCGGATGCGACCGGCGAAATGGGCGAATTCGATACGGCAGTCCCGGACTTCGTCGAGCGCATGCAATTGTTCGACGAGCTCAGCTATCTCCCCGACGACATCCTGGCCAAGGTGGATCGCGCCAGCATGGCCGTAGCCTTGGAAGCGCGCGTGCCGCTTCTCGATCATCGCGTGGTGGAATTCGGCTGGCGTCTGCCCTTCCGGATGAAATTGCGCGACGGCGGCGGCAAGTGGCTGCTCCGCCAGGTGCTCTACCGCTACGTACCGCAGAAGCTGGTCGACCGCCCGAAGTCCGGATTTGCCGTGCCGATCGAGACGTGGCTGCGCGGGCCGCTTCGCGATTGGGCCGAGACGCTGCTCGATCCGCGCCGCCTCGCTGAGGGCGGCATGTTCGAGCCGTCGCCGATCCGCGAGCTGTGGGCGCAGCACCTGAGCGGGCGCCGTAATTGGCAATATCAGCTTTGGGGCGTGCTGATGATTCAGGCGTGGCGCATGCGTTGGGGCGGGTTGCGCTAGGCGCGCGCTTGCTGGCGCGAGCCGCCGGGCGCTAGAGTCGAAGTCATCGCCCGGCCCAAGCCAGGCATTCGGAGGAAACCATGAACAAGCCCGACGGCGTGCATCATCTCGCGATTACCACCGCCGACATCAAGACGCAGATCGCATACTTCAGCGATGTGCTCGGCATGGAGCTGGTGGCGCTATATTGGATGCACGGCGTGCAGGGCGCATGGCACGGCTTCATGAAGCTGAACGACCATAGCTCCATTGCCTTCGTGCAGACGCCGGACATTCCGAAGATCGCGCGCCAGATCGGCGTCACCCATGCCGGCAATCCGGGTGCACCCTGCGCCGGCGGAGCCATGCAGCATCTGGCGCTCAACGCGCGCGACGAGACGGAATTGATGACGCTGCGCGACCGCATCCGCTCGCGCGGCATCAACGTGTTCGGCCCGATCGACCATGGCTTCTGCAAGTCGATCTATTTCGCGGGCCCGGAGAATCTCAGTCTCGAAATATCGACGTCGCGCGCCGCAATCGATTCCCGGGCATGGATCGATCCGGAGGTGGTGCGGCTTGCCGGAATCTCGGAAACCGAGCTGGCCCGCTACAAGTCGCCGCAGCGCTACGAGGGCAAGGGCGGAACGGTGCCGCAGCCGCCGTATGATCCGGCAAGGCCCCACATGGTCTACCCCGAGCGGCGCTACAAGGAAATGCTGGCGACTCCGGACGCCGAATACACGCGCCAGCGCAGCGAGACGACGCCGCCGGTCAAGGTAGCCTAGCCGACCGCTTCAGCGGCCGGGGGGCGCGCTACATTCCGCCGCCGCCCGCGCCGCCGCCTTTGGCGGAGCCGGGGTTGTGCGCCGGAAGCAGGTTGATGACCACCTGGTTCATCAACTCGCGCATCGCCGGATCGGCCGGATCGGAGATCGGCGGTCCGGCCGCAACCAGGGTCGAGGCCATGCGCCGCCCGACGCAAAACGTCGCCTGCACGCGGCCGAAATCGCCGCCGGCCGGGATCGCCGCATCGTCGCTGTCCGCGCAGGTTCGCTGGGTGCCGCCTGCGACGGCCGCGGCTCCGAATACCAGAACGACGCGATAGGTTTCGGCCGTCGTGCCGCTTGCGACGAAATGGCCTTGACCGACCCAGCCCGGCATGGTCATGGCATTCGCCACAGCGGCCGCTCCGCCGGGCGTACCGGCCGCAACACCCCGCACCATCACCGGAATGCTGCCGCGGCCGGCCGCGACGCGAACCATGCCCGGGTCGTACAGGCTTTCGAAGTAGGCGCCGCTGACCTGGGTGTTGGCGCCGGCGCAGCCGGTCAACAGCAGCCAGGCGGCGAAGGTAGCGACCGTCGATTTCCGGATCGAGCACCGCGTCATGAGTTCGATCTCCTGGCGCCGCAGCGCCGGTCCCATCTGCCGGCGCCTCGATCATGCACACGCGCCGGATGAGATGCTAGCGCGCCGAATCCCGGTCACGTGCATTTGACAGGATGTGAGCAGGCCGCGAGACCGTCCGTCTCGCGCCGCCTCAGGCGCTGTCGAGGACGCCTTTTCCTTTGGCCGAAGTGCTTCGAAACGCCGGCATGACTTCGGCCGCGAAGACGCGAAGCGCATGCTTCGAGCCGGTCACATCCACCAGCAGGACGTTCTCGACGCCACCCGCCTCGAGCCGCTTTAAGCGCTCGATGACTTCGCTCGGCGTGCCGATGAGCGCCGCGTCCTCGCCGGCGATGTCGGTGTCGGCGAAGCTCGAAGGATTACGATAGCGCTCGGCGCCCGGTCCGCGCGCCAAACCGCCGATCTGCTTCAGCACTTGCGCGCGCAACGCATAGGCGTGGCTTCGCTCCGCCTCCGTGGTGACGATGTGAAGGCCGCGCGTCACGCCGACCCGCGCGGGGTCGAACGTGCCGCCCACCCGCTCCATTTCGGTCCGGTATGCGGCGACGCGATCGATGGTCAGGTTGATCGAACCGATCTGATCGAGCAGCAGGTTGAAACCATCGCGTGCCGCGCGCCGGATCGATTCGAAGCTGCCCGCGCCCATCCAGAACGGCGGATGCGGCTGCTGCAGCGGCCGCGGCTCGACGACGATGTCGTCGAAATGCCAGTGCTTGCCGTGGTGCGAAAAGCGTCCGTCGGTGCTCCAGGCCTTGCGCAGCACCTCGACGGCTTCGTCGAAGCGCTCGTTGGCCTCGCCCATCGGGATGCAGAAGCCCGAAAATTCGCCGTCGCGGTAGCCCTTGCCGATGCCGAAATCGAACCGGCCGCCGGACAAAAGGTCGAGGGTCGCGGCC
>DASQHM010000039.1:0-15688 GCA_035632095.1 Candidatus Cybelea sp.
GAAGATGGAGACCCGGCGCCGACGACGGCGAACGGTGTCCGTGGTTTGTAACGTATATTCCAGTGCGGCAGCCTTGCTCGCTTCGCGGGCGAAGGCTGGTGGGCGATGCTGGACTCGAACCAGCGACCCCTGCGATGTGAACACAGTGCTCTACCAACTGAGCTAATCGCCCGCCCGCGAGCGCCCCGTATAAGTCTGGCGGCCCGCGCCTGTCAAGGCGAGGCACAAGGCTCCTCACCATCGGCGGTCACGGCGGGTCAGTCGGGCCGATGTTTCCGGATCAATCCAAGAATCGAATTCGCCACCGCTTGAGGCGTGTTTTCCGCGGCGGGCTGGTCAGGGGGCGCGAGATTTATGGGTAGGCCGTCCGGCACCATGTTCCGCAGCAAGTAGCCGCTGAGCTCGCTCCATCCGTTGCGCTGCTCGTAGTGGGACTTGATGAAGGGTCTCGCCCCATCAAAGGGTGAGAACTCAGTGTCAACGTACTTTTTCTCGGCGCTCGTGAGCTCCCGTGCCGAGCCATCGGCATTTATCCAGACCAGCATTTCGCTTGGTTTTGACATGACCGCGTCTCCATATCACTCATGCTCCGGCCCGCTTCTTGTACGAACCGCGCTTGCCCGGCGCAACCTCGCTGGCATCGATCGGCGCACCGCCACTCTCTACCCGATGTTGCCCGCATGCGCGCCGGCCGCTACAGTCCGGCCCGCAATCCCGGAGCGCGAATGCCCGACTCGACAGCCGCGTTGCTGCCCGGCCGCCTGACTATCTGCGGCATCGCCGAACTCGACGCCTTGCGCGATGCGGGCGTGAGCCACGTCCTGTCGCTGATGGATCCGGCGGCGCTCGATCCGCCGGTCCTTGCCGAGTTCCCGGCGCATCGCCGCGAGATTCTGCGCTTCCACGACGTGACGCAGCCGGCCGCCGGCTACAGCGCGCCGCAGATCGAGCACGTCGAGGGCGTGCTCGCCTTCGGCCGCGTGCTGGCTTCGGAAGGCGACCGGCTGAAGCACCTGGTGGTGCATTGCCATATGGGCATCTCGCGCTCGACCGCCGCCATGGCGATCCTCCTGGCCCAATCGGCCGCCGGCCGCGAGGCCGAGGCCTTCGCGACGGTGTTCGACATCCGTCCGCGCGCCTGGCCCAACTCGCGCATGGTTGCCATCGCCGACCGGCTGCTCGGCCGGCGCGGCGCGCTGGAAGCGGCGCTGCGGCAGCATCAGCGGCACATCTTGCAGCACCACCCGGATATCGCGGATCTGGTCGCATCGGTCGGCCGCGGCAACGAATTGCCCCGTTGACCGGGCGGTCAGCGCAACGCGCGCAGCGCCGCCAGCAATTCGCTGAAGCTGTCGATCAGCCGGTCGGCGCCAAGCTGCTGCGGCGCGACCTTCGTGTATCCGAAGCTGACGGCGATCACGGGCACGCCGGCGTTGCGCGCGGCGCTCACGTCGTTGGCGGAATCGCCGACCATCGCCGCATTCGCCGCTTCTGCGCCCAAACGCTGCAACGTGCCGAGCAAATGCCGTGCGTCCGGCTTTTGTACGCCCAGCGTGTCGCCGCCGACGATCGCGTCGAAGAAATGCGTCATATTCAGGTCATCGAGCAGCTTCACAGTGAACCGTTCGAGTTTGTTGGTGCAGACGGCGAGGCGATATTGCGACGCCTTGAGCGCCGCCAACGCGTCGACGGCGCCCGGAAACGGACGGCTCAACCGCGAGATATTGTCCTGGTAATGGGTCAGGAAGTCGGCCACGGCGGCCTGCTGGACGTCCGGACTCTGCGCGCCGGCGGCGACGAGGCCGCGCTCCACCAGCTTGGCGGCGCCGTCGCCGATCATCGTGCGCACGCTCGCCGGATCGATCGGGGGCAGCCGGCGCTTCTCCAGCACCCAGTTCAGCGCCGCACAGATGTCCGGCGCCGTGTCGACCAGGGTGCCGTCGAGATCGAAAAGGATGGCCGTGCGCTGCATGTGATGCTTCTTTAACGATGGCGTTTATAGGCTTGTCCGGGAAAGGCGTCGAGTGGTGAAACAGTCGTTAATAATTATTGATTTGGCCCCGCGCCGTTCGCTATGGGAAAGTCCGCGCGCTATGATGACAACGCGACTCGACGGCGTGAAATTCTCGCCATGATCGACATCCGATTTGCCGCATTGATTCTGGCTGCCGGCCGCGGCACGCGCATGCGCTCCGCGCTGCCCAAGGTGATGCATGCCTTGGGCGGCCGGCCGATGATCGCGCATTTGCGTGCGACAGTGCAGGCTTTGGCGCCGGCCAAGACCGTGGTGGTGGTCGGGCCCCAGATGGAAGCCGTGGTCGAGGCGGCGGCGCCCGCGATCGGCATATTGCAGCAGCCGCCGCTCGGCACTGGTCATGCGGTCCAGGCGGCGATGCCGGCGCTGAAAGGTTTCGACGGCGACGTGCTGATCCTGTTCGGCGATACGCCTCTGGTCGGGGCCGAGACGCTTTCGGCCATGCTCGGCAAGCGCCGTCAGGGCGCTGCGGTGGTGGTGCTGGGCTTCCGGCCCGCCGACCCTGGCGAATACGGCCGGCTGGTAGTCGATGCGGGCGGCAATCTGCAACGCATCGTCGAGCACAAGGACGCGAGCGCCGAGGAGCGGCGCAACGGCCTGTGCAATTCCGGCTGCATGGCGGTCGCCGGCAAGGCGCTGGCCGAGCTGATCTGGAAGCTCGAGAACAAGAACGCCAAGGGCGAGTTCTACCTGACCGACATCGTCGCCCTGGCGCGAGCGAACAGGCTGCCGTGTTCCTATGTTGAGGCGACCGAGGACGAGCTGCTCGGCATCAACAGCCGGGCCGAACTTGCCGCGGCGGAAACCATCGTTCAGCGCGGCTTGCGCGCGGCCGCCATGGAGGCGGGCGCCACGCTGCTCGATCCGGACAGCACATACTTTTCCTTCGACACCAAGCTCGGCCGCGACGTGGTGGTGGAGCCGAACGTCTATTTCGGACCCGGCGTGACGGTCGGCGATCGCGTGCGCATCCATGCCTTCTCGCATTTCGCCGGCTGCCGGATTGCCGACGGCGCCGAAATCGGTCCTTTCGCGCGGCTGCGCCCCGGCGCCGACCTCGGTCCGGACGTACATATCGGCAATTTCGTCGAAGTGAAGAACGCGACCATCGAAGCGGGCGCCAAGGCCAACCACCTGAGCTATCTCGGCGATGCGCGCGTCGGCGCCGGCACCAACGTCGGCGCAGGCACCATCACCTGCAACTACGACGGCTTCGGCAAGTATCACACCGACATCGGCGCCGGCGCGTTCATCGGTTCCAACACGGCCCTGGTCGCGCCCGTCAAGGTCGGCGACAACGCGATCATCGGCGCGGGCAGCACGATCTCGCGCGACGTGCCCGACGGCGCATTGTCCGTGACGCGGCCGGAGCAGGAAACGCTCGAAGGCGGCGCCGAACGGTTCCGCGCCAAGGCGCGCGTCCGCGCCGCGAAGGCGAAGCAGCCCGCGGCTTCGAAGCCGGCGCCGGCCCGGCGCAAGGGTTGAGCAGAACCGAAGGGCGGAATCCGGCATGTGCGGCATCATCGGCGTGATCGGCAAGCGCGACGTCGTTCCCTCGCTCATCGAGGGGCTGAAACGCCTTGAGTACCGCGGCTACGATTCCGCCGGCGTCGCCACCCTGGTCAACGGTCACATCGACCGCCGCCGCGCCGAAGGCAAGATCGCGCGGCTCGAATGCCGCATCGCCGAAGAGCCGGTGGCCGGCGACATCGGCATCGGCCATACGCGCTGGGCCACCCACGGCGTGCCGAACGAGCGCAACGCGCATCCGCACGCCACCGCCAAAGTGGCGCTGGTCCACAACGGCATCATCGAGAATTACCGCGAGCTGAAGGACGAGTTGCTGGCGCTCGGCCACGTATTCGCCTCGGATACCGACAGCGAGGTGCCGGCGCATCTCATCACGCGCTACATGGACGAGGGCATGACGCCGCAAGAGGCGGTCGCCAAGTCACTCAAGCGCCTCGAAGGCGCCTTTGCGCTCGCCATCATCTTCACCGGCAGCCACGACCTGATGATCGGCGCGCGCCGCGGCTCTCCGCTGGCCGTGGGCTGGGGCGACGGCGAGATGTTCCTCGGCTCCGACGCCCTGGCGCTGGCGCCGCTGACCGAGCGCATCTCCTACCTCGAAGACGGCGACTGGGTGGAACTCGGACGCGGCGGCGCCATTTTCCACGACGAGAACGACAAGCCGGTCAAGCGCGAGGTGCGCCTGACCGCGCTCTCGGGAGCGCTGATCGGCAAGGGCAACCATCGCCACTACATGCTCAAGGAAATCTTCGAGCAGCCCACGGTGATCGGCGAGACCCTGAACACCATGTTCAATCCGGCGACGCGCTCGATCCAGCTGCCGAGGCTGCCGTTCGATCTGGCGATGGTGCCGAAGATCACCATCGTCGCCTGCGGCACGTCGTATCTGGCCGGCATGGTGGCGAAGTATTGGTTCGAACAGGTGGCGCGCATCAACGTCGAGATCGACATCGCCTCCGAGTTCCGCTACCGCGACGTGCCGCTGCCCGAAGGCGGCCTGGCGCTGTTCATTTCGCAATCGGGCGAGACCATCGACACCTTGGCGGCGCTGCGCTACGCGCGCTCGGAGAAGCAGCACATCGTCGCCATCGTCAATGCGCCGGAAAGCGCCATGGCGCGCGAGGCGGACCTGGTGTTGCAGACCCACGCCGGACCCGAGATCGGCGTCGCCTCCACCAAGGCCTTCACTTGCCAGCTCGTCACGCTCGCTTGTTTCGTCATCGCGGCGGCGCGTGCCCGCGGCGCTATCGACCATCCGACCGAGGCGCGGCTGTCGGCGGCCATCGCCGAAGTGCCGTCGCGGGCCGCGGAAGTGCTGCACCACGACGCCGCCATTCGCGAACTCGCCCACAGCGTCGCCGAAAGCCGCGACGTGCTTTACATCGGCCGCGGGACCGGCTGGCCCATCGCGCTCGAAGGCGCCTTGAAGCTCAAGGAAATCTCCTACATCCACGCGGAAGGCTACGCGGCGGGCGAGCTCAAGCACGGGCCCATCGCACTCATCGACGAGAACGTGCCGGTGATCGTCATCGCGCCGTCGGATGCGCTGTTCGAGAAGACGTTCTCCAACATGCAAGAGGTCATGGCGCGCGGCGGGCGCGTGATCTTTCTGAGCGACGCGAAGGGAATCCAGCGCATTGGCGGCGCGGCCGCGGCGACCATCGAGTTGCCCGCCGTGCATCCGTTCGTGGCGCCGATCCTCTACGCCATCCCGGTGCAGCTTCTCGCCTATCACGTGGCGGTCATCAAGGGCACCGATGTGGACCAGCCGCGCAACCTGGCGAAAAGCGTCACTGTCGAATAGGCGCGGGCGAGCGGGGCAGGATCGAAGGCAGTGAATGAAATCCCCGACAACCCCGGTGTCGTAGCCCGTCCACCGCTCATCTATCTCGGCGCGCTGCTTGCCGGGGCGCTGCTGCAATTCGCCGATCCGGTCGCGCTGCTGCCTTGGGATCTGCCGGCGCTGGCGCGGATCGCAATCGGGATCGTGGTCGCGCTCGATGGCGTTGCCTTGATGACCTTCGCGTTCCCGATGTTCCGGCGTCACGGCACCAACGTGCAGACCGGCCTTCCGGTCAACGCGATCATCACCGACGGACCGTACCGCTTCACGCGCAATCCGCTCTATGTCTCGATGACTTTGATCTATGCGGGCATCGCTTTTGCCGCGGACAGCGCGTGGATCGCGGGACTGCTCGTTCCGGTGCTCTTCGTGATCCGCTACGGCGTGATAGCCCGGGAAGAGCTTTACCTGGAGCGCAAGTTCGGCGCCACCTACCTCGACTACAAGTCTCGCGTCCGGCGGTGGATCTGATTATCGGGATTCCCGCTTGCCCGAAATGCGCGGCGCTCTAGATTGACGTTCGCACGCAGCATATGTTTGCGCGCGCCAAGCAGGAGCTGCCTCATGAACGCGCCGCCTTCGCCGCCCGATTTGCCTACGCGCTCGCGCACCATCGAATGGAGCCCGCCGGTGCTCGACCTGGCGGAATTCCGTAACCTGAGCGGCCTCGAATATCTGCGCCATGCGTTGCAGGCTGGCCAACGGCCGCCGCCGATCGGCGTTTTGATGAACTTCAGCGCCGCCCGCTTCGAGGAGGGCTTGGCGGTGTTCGAGGGCACGCCGGACGAGTTCCACTACAATCCGCTCGGCACGGTGCACGGCGGCTTCGCCGCGACCATGCTGGATTCGGCGCTCGGCTGCTCGGTGCATTCCACGTTGAAGGCGGGCTTCGGCTACACCACGGTCGAGCTCAAGATCAACTATGTGCGCGCCATGACCGCCAAGACCGGCCGCGTGATCTGCGAAGGCCGCATCATCAGCGTCGGTTCGCGCATCGCCACGGCCGAAGCCAGGCTCACCGGCGCCGACGGCAAGCTCTACGCCCATGGCACGACCACGTGCCTGATCTTTCCGCTGAACGAAGCCGCCTAATTTTCGCAAAGGAACCACCATGCTGCCGAAGACACTCTTGCAAATGGCCGGTGCGAACCCGGCGCCGGCGCCCATCGCGTCTTCGGCGCTGGTGCTGATCGACATGCAGATGGAATACGTCGACGGCGGCCTGCCGCTGCCCGGCGCCAAACCGGCGCTCGCCGAAGCGGCACGCCTGCTTGCGAAGTTTCGCGCTTCCGGCAGGCCGGTGGTTCACATCCAGCACAAGGGCCGCGCCGGCGGTCTGTTCGATCCCGACGGTCCGCGCTTCGCGCTCGCGGCCGAAGTTGCGGCCAAGCCTGGCGAGCACGTGCTGACCAAAGGTCTGCCCAACAGCTTCGCCGGAACCGGGCTCGATGCCGCATTGAAGGAAACCGGCGTGAAGAACGCGGTCTTCGTCGGCTTCATGACGCATATGTGCGTGAGTTCCACGGTGCGCGCGGCCCTCGATCTCGGCTATGGCGCGACGGTGGTCGCGGGCGCCTGCGCCACGCGCGACCTGCCCGACGGGCAAGGCAGCGTGATCGCCGCTGCCGCATTGCACAAGGCCGAGCTCGCGGCACTTGCGGATCGCTTCGCCGTGGTAGTTCCGGACTCGAACGCTATCGTCTGAAAATTGCGCGCGGCTTCATCGGAATTTAACGGGCATCTGCCATCGTCGCTTCGCAGTTCAAGCTCTGCGACGACGAGGGGGACCGGCCTTGGCCGCGGATACCGATACGACGCTGCGATTGCACGAGCGGCGCGACGCCGCCGATCTGGTGCGCCGCCGCCCCTTCGGCCTTGTCCGCTTGCCGCACGGCGATGCAGAACTTGCCCAGGCGCTGGCGCATTGGTCGGCGCGCCGCACCGGCGGGCAGCTCCCGCGCCCGGCCGACGTCGACGCCGGCGCGCTGGCGGGTTTCGGCGTTGCCCTGCAATTCGTGGATGTGACGCCGGGGGCGGCCGAGCACTATCGGCTCGGCCGGCGCGTCGGCCGCGGGCCGTTCGAACCCGATGATTTCGAGCTCGGCATGCGGCTCGGCCAGATCGTTCCGCCCGCCTTGGCGCAAGCCGTCGCCGAGGACTACCACGTCGTGGCGTCGAAGGGTCTTCCCGCCTACCACCACGTCACGATCCGGCTTGGGCCCGTGCCCCTGCAATACGGCCGCCTGATTCTGCCGCTTGCGACGGATGGCCGGCGGGTTTCGGCGCTGATCGTCTGCACCCGGCTTCATCCCGGCCCATAGACGCCCGCACCGATCCTTGCGCTATAGTGGCCTCCTGAACTCGCGACGCAGGAGGCAGACATGGCGCTCAGCTTGCGCGATCCCAAACTTTTCCGGCAGCAATGCTACATCGGCGGCGCCTGGGTCGGCGCCGGCAACAAGGCGACCATCGAGGTCACAAATCCCGCATCCGGCGAGGTGCTCGGCACGGTGCCGAAGCTCGGCGCCGAAGAGACGCGGCGCGCCATCGACGCGGCTGACGCGGCCTGGCCCGATTGGCGCGGCCGCACGGCGAAAGAGCGCGCGACCATCCTCAGGAGGTGGAACGACCTCATGCTGGCGAACGTGGACGATCTCGCCACCATCATGACCGCCGAACAGGGCAAGCCGTTCGCCGAGGCGAAAGGCGAAGTGTCCTATGCGGCATCGTTCATCGAATGGTTCGCCGAAGAGGGCAAGCGCATATACGGCGACACGATCCCGGGCCATCAGCGCGACAAGCGTATCGTCGTCATCAAGGAGCCGGTGGGCGTCTGCGCCGCGATCACGCCGTGGAACTTTCCCGCCGCCATGATTACGCGGAAGGCGGGGCCCGCGCTCGCCGCGGGCTGCGTCATGGTGGTCAAGCCCGCGAGCCAGACGCCGTTCTCCGCGCTGGCCATGGCCGAACTGGCGGAGCGCGCCGGCGTGCCCAAGGGCGTCTTCAGCGTCGTCACCGGGTCGGCCAAGGCAATCGGCGGCGAGATGACCTCCAACCCGAAGGTGCGCAAGCTGACATTCACCGGCTCCACCGCGGTCGGCAAGGAGCTCATGGCGCAATGCGCCGGAACCGTGAAGAAGGTCTCGCTGGAACTCGGCGGCAATGCGCCGTTCATCGTCTTCGACGATGCCGATCTCGACGCCGCCGTCGACGGCGCCATCGCGTCCAAGTACCGCAATACCGGCCAGACCTGCGTCTGCGCCAATCGTCTTCTGGTGCACGAGGACGTTTACGACGCGTTTTCGACCAAGCTCGCCGCCGCCGTGGCCAAGCTGAAAGTGGGCGACGGATTGAAGGGCGAGACGCAGCAAGGTCCGCTGATCGACATGAAGGCGGTCGAGAAGGTCGAAGAGCACATCGCCGATGCGGTTTCCAAGGGCGCCAAGGTGGTCGCCGGCGGCAAGCGCCACAGTCTCGGCGGCAGCTTCTTCCAGCCGACCATCCTCGCCAATGTGACGTCGGACATGAAGGTCGCGCGCGAGGAGACCTTCGGTCCGGTCGCGCCGCTGTTCCGCTTCAAGTCCGAGGCCGAGGCGGTGAAGATGGCCAACGACACCGAATTCGGCCTCGCGGCCTATTTCTATAGCCGCGACATGAATCGCATCTGGCGCGTTTCGGAGGGCGTCGAATACGGCATCGTCGGCATCAACACCGGCATCATTTCGACGGAAGTGGCGCCGTTCGGCGGCATGAAGGAGTCCGGCATCGGCCGCGAAGGCTCGAAGTACGGCATCGAGGAGTTCCTCGAAGTGAAGTACCTCTGCATGGGCGGCGTGTGAGCGCTTCGGCCGAACAGGAGAAAGCCGCCGCGGCGGCCAAGGCGCTGGAGCTGGTGCGGCCGGGCATGAAGCTCGGCCTCGGCACCGGCTCCACGGCCGAGCATTTCGTCCGGGGACTCGGCGTCAGGGTGCGGAGCGGCCTCAGCATCACCGGCGTTGCGACGTCGAAGCGCACGGAGGCGCTTGCGCGCCGGCACGGCATCGCCGTCTCCGATCTCGACATCGTGGGCCGCCTGGATCTCACCGTTGACGGCGCCGACGAAATCGACGGCGAACTGCGCCTCATCAAAGGCGGCGGCGGCGCGCTGCTTCGCGAGAAGATCGTCGCAGCGGCATCAGACGCTATGGTTGTGATCGCGGATTCCTCGAAGCTGGTGGCGAGCCTCGGAGCGTTCCCGCTGCCGGTGGAGATCGTGCCGTTCGGGCACAGATGCACCGAGGCGCTGGTGGGCGATATCGCCCGCCGGTTCGTAGACGGAGATGCCCCGGTGAAACTCCGCCTCGATGGCCAAGGCGAGCCTTTTCTCACGGATGGCGGGCACTACATTGTCGACGTGGCCTGCGGCCGTATTCGCAACGCGGAAGGCTTGGCCGCGAGCCTCGGCATGACGCCCGGCGTCGTGGACCACGGATTGTTCATCGGC
Organism: Candidatus Cybelea sp.; assembly: GCA_035632095.1. Classification (GTDB taxonomy): domain Bacteria; phylum Pseudomonadota; class Alphaproteobacteria; order Ferrovibrionales; family Ferrovibrionaceae; genus DASQHM01. The sequence continues at coordinate 9,892 of DASQHM010000039.1, forward strand.
CTGGCAAGCATGGCGATCATAGGCAGGGGCGGCGGCGTGGAGATCATCGAAGCGGGCGCTGACGCGGGAGCGAGACATGGCTAGCTACGACTACGATCTTTTCGTCATCGGCGCGGGCTCGGGCGGCGTTCGCGCCAGCCGCATGGCCGCGAGTTACGGCGCCAAGGTGGCCATCGCCGAGCATTACCGCATCGGTGGAACCTGCGTCATTCGCGGCTGCATCCCGAAGAAGCTCCTGGTCTATGCCTCGCACTTTCACGAGGACTTCGAGGACGCGCGCGCGTTCGGCTGGGACGTCGATCCGGCGCACTTCACCTGGCCCAGGCTGATCGCCAACAAGGACAAGGAAATCGACCGGCTCAACGGCATCTATATCAAGCTGCTGAAGGCTTCGGGCGTCGCCATGTTCGAAGGCACCGCGCGGCTGGAAGACGCCCATACGGTGCGTATCGGCGAGCGCAAGTTCACGGCGAAATACATCCTGATCTCCACCGGCGGCTGGCCGGTGAAGCCGCCCGTCCCCGGCGTCGAGCATGCCATCACCTCCAACGAAGCGTTCCATTTGCCAGATTTGCCGAAGCGCGTCGTGGTCGTGGGCGGCGGGTACATCGCAGTTGAGTTCGCCGGCATCTTCAACGGCCTTGGCGCCAAGACCACGCTGCTCTATCGCGGCGAGCAGATCCTGCGCGGCTTCGATGACGACCTGCGCCATCACCTGGCGGCCGAAATGGCGAAGAAGGGCGTCACGGTCCGCACCAAGAGCGACGTGACGCGCATCGAAAAGCTTGGTGACGGCTCGCTCAAGGTTACGTTGCTCGACGGCTCGCACCTCGCCTGCGATGCCGTCATGTACGCTACGGGCCGCAAGCCCAACACGGCAGGCATCGGTCTCGAAGACGCCGGCGTCAAGCTCGACGCGGGCGGTGCGGTCGCGGTGGACGCGTACTCGCAGACCAGCGTGCCCAACATCTATTCCGTCGGCGACGTGACCGATCGCATCCAGCTTACGCCGGTCGCCATCAAGGAGGGCGCCGCGGTGGCGGCAACCCTGTTCGCCGGCAAGCCGACCCGCGCCGACCACAACGACGTGCCGAGCGCCGTGTTCAGCCAGCCGCCGATCGGGACCGTGGGCTTGACCGAAGCGGAGGCGCGGGAGCGATTCGGCGCCGTCGATATCTACAAATCGACGTTCAAGCCGTTGAAGCACACGCTCACAGGGCGCAACGAGCAGACCCTGATGAAGCTCGTCGTCGATGCCAAATCCGGCCGCGTGGTCGGCGCGCATATGGTCGGCGCCGACGCGGCCGAGATCATCCAGGGTGTCGGCATCGCGGTGAAACTCGGCGCCACCAAGGAGCAGTTCGACGCCACCGTCGGCATTCATCCGACCGCGGCCGAGGAATTCGTCACCATGCGCGAGAAATGGGTGGCGCCGGCCAAGGCCGCTGCGGAGTAGCCGTTAGCCGCTCGCCGGCGCCCGCTTGCGGCCGATCATGATGTAGAGACCGCCGTCGCTGCCGCCCGACAACAGCAGATCCAGCTCGCTGGAAAGCCGGTCGAGCCGGTTTCCCTTCGGGTGCGGCGCGAACAGGTGTTCGTCCTCGGCGAATTCCGCGTCGCCGATGGCGGGGATCGAGGCCAGGAACTCGAAGCCCGCCGCGTCGAACCAGCGCAACACTTCGTCCATGGAGTGCTTGCTTTCGTGCGGATGCTTGTACTGGTCGCGGAACCATGCGGACCAGCGGCCGCTGTTGAGCGCGCCGCCTCTGAGCCGGCTGTCCAGTCCCGCCATGCGGTCGCCGAACATCTCGATGAGCCGGCGGCGCCAGAGCGTCGGCAGACGGCCGAGCCAGTTGTAGAGCCCGACGACAATGGTTCCGCCCGGCTTGATCTTGGCGCTCAAGGCGCGGAAGCCGCCCTCCGGATCGGCGGTGTGGTGCAGCACACCGTTGCTGACGACCAGATCGAAGCTCTCGTCCGCGAACGGCGGCCGGAACAGATTCATCTGCACGAACGCCGCATTCACGATGGAGAAGCGGTTGCGAAAACCGTTCGCCAGCTTGAGCGAGTTCAAACAGAGGTCGGCGCCGATCACGCGCCGCTGCCAATTCATGCCAAGGAAGTTCGACAATTGTCCGGTACCGCATCCGGCTTCAAGCACCAGTGCGCCGGGCGGGATTTGCCGGTCGAGGAGGGCGGCGAACAGGCCGCGCCCGGCCTTGTCCACCAGGCTCTCGCGGCTATCCATGTCGTCGTAGTTGGGGAACGGCGTCTCTTCGTAGAAATCCTTCACCATATCGGTGACGTCGAGCCGGCCATGCCACTCGTTCGGCACGAAGAGCTGCGGGATGCCGTCGCTTACCGGATAGCTTTGCGCGCAACCCCGGCATTTCAGCGCCGCGCCGTCGGCGGAAATCGAACCGCCGCAACGCGGACAGCGCAGCGTCGCGATCAGGTCCGGGTTCGCGGCCGTCCCCGGTCGCTCGGCTGAATTGGCGCTTGTGCTCATATCTTCAATCGCTTTGGACGAGCTGCGTTTTTGCGGCCGGGGGAAGATAATTCAAACGCTGTGCCCACGTCATCGGCCTGCACTAAAGTATTGATATGTGAGAGATTTATGAATCGAGGGCAGGGCGGCGCCGACGCGCCAAAGCCGCTTTGGGGTTCCAAAAGACGTAGGGCTAGCGTATATCTCGGACCATATTGCGAGACCTCGAGGACGGCGTATGGCTGCGAAATGGAGTCCGGATAGCTGGCGGAACTTGCCCATCAGGCAAGCGCCGGATTATCCCGACACGAAACTGCTGACCGATGTCGAAGCGCGCCTGAAAAAAGTGCCGCCGCTGGTCTTTGCGGGCGAAGCGCGCCGGCTGAAGGCGCAGCTCGGCCGCGTCGCGGCCGGCAAGGCTTTCCTGCTGCAGGGCGGCGATTGCGCCGAGAGTTTCGCCGAGCACTCGGCCGACAACATCCGCGACATGTTCCGCGTGCTGCTGCAAATGGCGGTGGTGCTCACCTTCGCCGCCGCATGCCCGGTGGTGAAGGTCGGACGCCTGGCGGGTCAGTTCGCCAAGCCGCGCTCCGCGCCGACGGAAGTGCGCGACGGCGTCGAGCTGCCGAGCTATCGCGGTGACATCATCAACGACATGGAATTCACCGCCGAAGCGCGCCGGCCCGATCCGAACCGCCTGATCCAGGCCTACTCGCAGTCCGCCGCCACGCTCAACCTGCTGCGCGCGTTCGCCCAGGGCGGCTACGCCGACCTGCATCGCGTGCACGGCTGGAACCTCGGCTTCCTGAAGAGCAGCCCGCAGGGCGAGCGTTTCCGCGAAATGGCCGGGCGCATCACCGAGGCCCTGGACTTCATGGAAGCCTGCGGCATCACGCCGGAGCAGACCCAGGAGCTGCGCCAGACCGACTTCTACACCAGCCACGAGGCGCTGCTGCTCGGCTACGAGCAGGCGATGACGCGCGTCGATTCCACCTCGGGCGACTGGGTCGACACATCGGCGCATCTGCTCTGGATCGGCGACCGCACGCGCCAACCCGACGGCGCGCATGTCGAGTTCCTGCGCGGCGTGATGAATCCGATCGGCATGAAGTGCGGGCCGTCCCTCGATCCGAACGTCCTGTTGCGCCTGATCGACATCCTCAATCCGCAGAACGTGCCTGGCCGGCTCACGCTGATCTGCCGCATGGGCGCGGACCAGGTCGAGGACAAGCTGCCGCCGCTCATTCGCGCCGTGCAGCGCGAGGGCCGCGTCGTGGTCTGGTCGTGCGATCCCATGCACGGCAACACGTTCACCTCCTCCACCGGCTACAAGACTAGGCCGTTCGACCGCATCCTGACCGAGGTGCGGCGCTTCTTCGCCGTGCATCAGGGCGAGGGAAGCTACGCCGGCGGCGTGCACGTGGAGATGACGGGGCAGGACGTGACCGAGTGCCTCGGCGGCGCGCAAGCGATCGATGAAGCCGCGCTCGCCGACCGCTACCACACCCATTGCGACCCGAGGCTCAATGCGGACCAGGCCCTTGAGCTGGCCTTCCTCACGGCCGAGATGCTCAAGAAGGAGCGCTCCGGTGCCCGCACCCGCATCGCCGAAGCGTCCTGACGCGAAGGCGCCGGCGGAAGCCGGCGCGGAACACGACATCGAAGGTCACATCGCGGCGTGGACCGACCACTATTTCCGCCGCACGCGGGCCGTGGTCGGGCGCTACGGCGACAAGCGCGTCACCTACGCCGTGTTCATGCGCCGCCCGGTGATTTTCTGCCCGAAGCCCATGGTGGATTGGCTCGAGAGCGTCGCCACCGAGCGGGGCGTGCGCTTCGACATCGACCTGCGCTTTGCCGAAGGCGCCTGGGTCGGCGCCGGTGAGCCGCTGGTCTATCTCTCCGGTTCCATGCTGAACCTGGTCGATCTCGAAACCCTGTACCTGCAGAAGCTCGGCGCGCCCTGCGTCGCCGCCTATAACGCCTATGCCATGTGCTGCGATCTTCCCAACGCGGCATTCCTCGCCATGGATGCGCGCCACTGTGCCGGCACCGAAATGGCCGATCTGATGGCCTATGCGGCGGCTGTCGGCAGCCGGGCGGCGCAGCGCGACGTGGGCGCGCGCGGCTTTATCGGCAACGCCACCGACGCGACGGCACACTACTTCGGCAACCCGGGCGGGCTCGGCACCATGCCCCATGCCTTGATCGGCTACGCCGGCTCGACGGTGCGGGCGGCGGAAATGTTCGCCGAGAGCTTTCCGGGCGAGCCTATGACCGTGCTGGTCGATTATTTCGGCAAGGAGATCACGGACGGCTTGGCGGTGTGCCGGCGCTTTCCGGACCTCGCGGCCGCCGGCAAGCTTTCCTTGCGCCTGGATACGCACGGTGGGCGTTTCGTCGAAGGGCTCGATCCGGCCGCATCCTACGCGGCGCTCGAGCGGCACGTGCCGAACGCCATCCGGCAATATCGTTCCGACGCCGAGTTGCGCTATCTGGTCGGGACCGGCGTAACCGCCGCCGCCGTTTATCACCTGCGCGATGCGCTGGACGCGGCCGGGTTCAAGTCCGTGAAGATCGTGACCTCATCGGGCTTCGGCCCGGCAAAATGCAAGGTGATGGCAAGCGTCAAGGCGCCGATCGACGTGGTCGGCACCGGCTCGTACCTGCCGGAGCGCTGGGACGAAACCTATGCCACCGCCGACATCATCGCCTATGACGGCGGGCCGTCCGTGAAGATCGGCCGCGAATTCCTGCTCAAGCGCGACACTTGAACCCTCTCCGCCCGCAGGCGGGCGGAGAGGGATCTATTCGACGGCAGCCCTACGACAGCTTCACCAATTGCTTGCCGAAGTTCTCGCCCTTGAGCAGGCCGATGAAGGCCTTCGGCGCGTTCTCGATGCCGTTGGTGATGGTCTCGCGGTACTTGATCTTGCCCGAGGCCACGCCTTGCGCCAGTTCCTTCAACGCGACCGGCCAGCGTTCCAGGTGATCCGATACGATGAACCCCTGGATCTTGATGCGATTGCCGACCACGGTGATCAAGTTCTGCACGCCGTAGCGCTCGACGGCGTTGTAGTCGGAAATCATGCCGCAGAAGGGGAAGCGCGCGAACGGATTGGCGCGCGCCAGCATGGCGTCGAGGATCTTTCCGCCCACGTTCTCGAAATAGACGTCGACGCCCTTCGGCGTGGCCGCCGTCAGGTCCTTCATGAAATTGTCGGAGCGGTGATCGACGCAGGCGTCGAAGCCGAGCTCCTTGACCACGAAGTCGCATTTCTCCTTGCCGCCCGCGACGCCCACGGCACG
>DASQHM010000040.1:0-2559 GCA_035632095.1 Candidatus Cybelea sp.
GCGCATGCTATCAAGCGCACCAATAATTTCGGATCTTGGGGGACAGCGGGTTTGCAGTTCGCAAAATGCGGCGGCGAAGGGCGCCGCAACGTCCTTATTGTGCGATCGGCCGTGGTCCTGTGCGCCCTCGCGCTGCTCATCGCCGTGCGCACGGGCTTTGCCGCCGAGCCCGGCGCCGCGCGCGCCGAGACGACGGCAGAGGCCGCGCCCGCAGAAGATTGGAGCTATCACTTTCAGCTGACGGGCATAGGGCAGGGCTATCCCGGGTTTCCCGCGGCGTTCAATGGTCCGCAAAGTCTGCCGCGGGGTGGCGAGTTGCGCGAGACCATCAGCGGCACGGCCTTTCTCGGCGGCCGGCTGCCTTGGCAGGGCGGCGAGCTCTACTTCAATCCCGAGTTCAATCAGGGCTTCGGGCTGGCGCGCACCTTGGGCGTCGACGGCTTCCCCAACGGCGAGGCGCAGAAGGCGGGGTTCAATACGCCGAAACCCAATGTCGCGCGGCTGTTCCTGCGCCAGACCTTTGGCTTGGGCGGGGACCAGGAAACGCTCGAGCCCGACGCCAACCAGCTCGGCGGGAAGGTCGACGTCTCGCGCATCACGGTGACGGCAGGCAAATTCGCCGCACCCGATATTTTCGACGAAAACCAGTATGCCCATGATCCCCGCACGACGTTCTTCAACTGGAGCATCTGGGAGTCGGCGGCGTGGGATTATCCCGCCGACCAAAAGGGCTACACCGACGGGCTCGCGATCGAGCTCAATCAGGCGGAATGGGCGTTGCGCGGCGGCTGGTTCCTCGAGCCCAAGATCGCCAATGAGCGCGATCTCGAGGCGCGCTTCTGGAAGCGGTACGGTACGGTCGTCGAGCTGGAGACGCGGCATGAATGGTGGGGCCAGCCCGGCAAGCTGCGCTATCTCGTTTTCGCCAACCGCGCGCCGATGGGCAATCTGCAGCAGGCAGTCGATCTCGCCGACGCGACCGGTCAGCCCGCCGACATCGCCGCGGTGCGCCGCGACCGCTGGAAAGCCGGTGCGGCGCTCAATCTGGAGCAGGCGCTCACCGTCGATCTGGGCTTCTTCGCGCGGCTCAGTTGGAATGACGGGCACACCGAAGGCTGGGCCTTCACCGATATCGACGAAAGCCTGACGCTGGGCCTCAGTCTCAAGGGCGCGTCTTGGTCGCGTCCCAGGGACACTGTCGGGCTCGCCGCGGCGCTCAACGGCCTGTCGGGCGCGCATCAGCGTTTCTTCGCCGCCGGGGGCCTCGGCATTCTCGCCGGCGATGGCAGTCTCGCCTATGTGCCGGAGACGATCATCGAGACCTATTACAGCTTTCAGGTCGCCGATCGCGTCGCGCTCAGCCTCGACTACCAATTCGTCGCCAATCCTGCCTTCAATCGCGACCGCGGCCCCGTCAATATCCTCGCCGTGCGCACCCATCTGGAATTCTGAGCGCGCCGCGGTAAGGTGCCGCGAGACTCCCACCGCGGCCTGGCCAACGGAAGGCGCCATCATGTACCAGCAAATTCTCTATTCCGTCGAAGACGGAATCGCCACCATCACGCTCAATCGTCCGGAAAAGCTCAATGCCTTCACCAATACGATGCGGCTTGAGCTGATCGCCGCCTTCGACCAGATCGATGCGGACGACGATGTCCGCGCCGTCATCGTGACCGGCGCCGGCCGCGCGTTCTGCGCCGGCGCCGATCTGTCCGCCGGCGGCAAGACCTTTGACTACGCCGCGCGCGGCGCTATCGCTCAAGACGAGAAGCGGCGCGATGGCGGCGGCACGGTGACGCTGCGCATCTTCGAGTGCAAGAAACCGGTGATCGCGGCGGTCAATGGCCCGGCGGTCGGCGTCGGCGCCACGATGCAACTGCCGATGGACATCCGGCTTGCCGCCGACGGCGCCCGCTTCGGCTTCGTGTTCACGCGGCGCGGCGTGGTGCCGGAGGCGTGCAGCAGCTGGTTCCTGCCGCGACTCGTCGGCATCCAGCAGGCGCTCGATTGGGTGCTCACCGGACGCGTCTTCGACGCGCGCGAAGCGCTCGACGGCAGGCTTGTGAAAAAGGTGCTGCCGCTCGCCGAGCTTCTGCCCGCCGCGCGCGCGATGGCGCGGGAGATCGCCGATCACACCTCGGCCGTTTCCGTGGCGCTTTCACGCCAGATGCTGTGGCGGATGCTTGGCGCCGATCATCCGATGGAAGCCCACAAGGTGGATTCGCAGGGCATTCAAATGATGGGTCGTTCGCCCGACGCCTATGAAGGCGTTGTGTCGTTTCTGGAGAAGCGGCCGCCGCAGTTCACCATGCGGCCGAGCGAAGACATGCCGGCCTTCTTTCCGTGGTGGCAGGATCGGCCTTTCGAGTAGCGACGCGCTCAGCTGCGGCCGCCGGGGGCGCCGCGCGCCACCATCTCCCGCAATCGTTTGAGGGCGACCGCGAGCTGGTAGTCCTTCGCCGTTCCGATGATCGCGGGATCAATGGTCGCTTCGGCGTCGTCTTCTTCCGCCGCCTCCGGCGCAGCGCGAGCGCTGGGGCCAGTGGCCGCGCGGTTCTC
>DASQHM010000041.1:0-15966 GCA_035632095.1 Candidatus Cybelea sp.
GTCCCATGAGCAATTCGCCGAGGGCCACCTGCTCACGCGGGACGGCATTCGCTGGTATACCGCGCAGTATCTCAATGGACCGAAGGACATCGCCGATTGGCGCGCCTCGCCGCTCCGCGCCAGGAATCTGGCAAACCTGCCGCCGGCGCTCGTTATCACCGCGGGCTTCGATCCGCTGCGCGACGAAGGCAAGGCGTATGCCGACAAACTGAAAGCCGCGGGCGTCGCTGTTACCTATCGCTGCTTCGAGAGCATGGTGCACGGCTTTTTCAACATGGCCGGCGTCATTGCCGAAGGCCATCGCGGGCACGACGAGGCGGCGGCGGCGCTCAGAGCGGCGTTCCGATGAGCGTTCATGCGGGGAGGCAAGGATGAAGATCGACGGCCGGTGCCATTGCGGAAACATTGCCTATGAAGCCGTCGTGGATCCCGATGCGGTCGGAATTTGCCACTGCACCGATTGCCAGACGCTGTCGGGCTCGGGCTATCGTGCCGTCGTTGCGGTCACGGCGGCAAACTTCAGGCTGCTGCGCGGCGAGCCCAAGATATATGTGAAGACCGCGGATAGCGGCGCAAAGCTGGCGCAGGCGTTTTGCCTCGATTGCGGCACGCCGATCTACGCGTCGGCGGTCGCCGACCCGCCGGTCTATTCGCTTCGCATCGGGGCGATTTCGCAGCGTCGCGAACTGCGCCCCGGTCGCCAGATCTGGTGCCGTTCCGCTCTGCCGTGGTCCATGGATCTGCACCGGATCGCTATGATCGACGGGCAGCCGTAAGAATAAGAAGAAGGCGCGGCTGTTACGCCGCGCCCTTCCGAAGCGTGATCGACAATCCGGGGATTATCGCGACCGGCGCCGGCGGAACCAGCCGAGACCGATGAGACCGGCGCCGAGAAGCGTAAGCGATGCGGGCTCGGGCACGCTGGTGCCGCCGCCGTTATTGCCCGTCGGCCCCTGGTCGATCAGACCAATGTTGTCGAGGCCGTTGCTGTTGTCGTTGCTCGGATCCCCGTTCAGGAAACCGATCGTGGTCGAGGTGCCGGTGGCGACGAACGTGTCGGTGAACATCTGCCAAGTCAGGCCCGTGGCGTTGACCGACGAGTTGGTGTGGCTGAACGTTTGAGAGCCGTTCAGCGTCACATTGACGGTGCTCGTGGTCCCGAAAATGCTGCCACCCGTCGTGTTGCCGATGAAATAGGTGAGCTGATACTGGTCGCCGATCGTGGTGGCGATCGTCTGCGCCACGCCCTCGGTGGTGTTGCTGTTAAATCCAGTAAGATCGAGCCACTGGGCGCCGCTCTGCGCATTGAACGTCACGCCGTTCTGGACGAAGGATCCGCTGACGATCGCGACATTGGTCCCGGCGGGGCCAACGACGCTCCAGCTCGTGAGCGACGCCGAGCCAACGCTAAAGATTGTGAAATTGCCGACAGGGACAACCGGTGTTTCGAAATCGCCGTTGGCAACCAGATTGGCGTTGGCCACGGCCGTCGAGGCGAGAAGGGTGGCGCCGGCGAGAGCGCCAAACACGAACTTTCTCATCGATCCACTCCCAGGGTGATTTGCCTTATTTCACGCAATAACCATGCCATGGTTAACGGATAAGGCGCGTCAATGGCTTGCCCGGTTGCGCGGGCCGCGACGTGTAACGTCTTCCGACCGATGTAAAATTCCGCAACGGCTCGGCCGCAACGGCTTATTTCCTTGCTGCCACCGAAGCACCAATCTGATCGTAGGCCGGATGGCCGTAGCCGACCGGGCCGCGTACTCATGAACCGAGGTAGATCTGCAAGCTATGTATTGCCGCTCTAGGATTAGGCAGGGATAGACGTCGATCATGGCTTGACGCCGGCACGGCGCATCGCGGCAACCGAATCCGGATCGAATGATCGCGGTCGCGGCCGTCCGCGCCGGGGTGCCTAGCGTGGCGCGCGGCTCAGAACGCTTCGCGTCAGGATCATGTCCACAGTATCTCCATCGCTCGATAGCGGAAGGTCGAGAGATTCCATATCGAGCCACGCGCGATTGGCGTGCCGCAAGTTGCCGGTGATCCGCATCGGCGCCCGGTTCTGTACGACCCAGCGATACGCCACGATCATGTTTTCATAGTCGGCCGGAGAGTAGAGCTCATCGAGCCACCGGCCGGTGGAGTCGCGGCCGACCTCCTCTGTGATCTTGCTGCCGATCAGGCGAAAGCGAAAGCGCGGTGGCCGCCCGATCACATCGATAAGAACAATGAAACCAAGATGCGGGCGCATCGCCGGATCAGTCGGGTCAATATCGGCGCGTGACGGCATTGTCCGCTCAAGACGCTTTTCGTTCCAATAGGCAAGGAGGTCGACGAGCGGCGGGCTCGTAAAGGTGAGCGAGGCGTCGAGTACGAGCGGCCGAGCATACATATCCGCCATGTCCCGGCCTCCGGCGGGGTAGGGCTTCGATCACACCGGCGCAGTATACTCCGGCCGTCTCCAAACGCCGAACAACCCGCGCCAATGTCACGGCTTCATCAGACAAGCGTCGGCTGGAAAAGCAAGCTCGCGCCGGACGCAATCATGAAGATCAACACGACGCCGCGCTGAACATTCTTGGGCAGACCGCGAACGCCGCACCAGAACGTCGGCGCGGCGTCAGGAAAAGCGATGGCACCCCTGGTGACGCCGCCAAGCGCTCGGCATGCGGCGTCGGCGAGACGGTTCGCGCGGCGAACGACGAGGCCGGGGTTCGGCAGCATGATGGTGGCGCAGGCGATAAGGAACGCGCCGAAGCAGATGCCGAAGCGATGCGGGTCAGTACCCCGCATGAGCGCAGCTCCGAACGAGGGTGAGCGCATTTTCCCGCGCCTATCGCGGATGGACCGGCCGCACGCCCGGAGCGGCTTTCGCTTGAGTCGGCGTGACCGCCGACTCCTCGGGCCATGCCGCCTCCAGCCGATCCTAACCGAAGGTCTCGCCGCCCCACACCGTTGCCTCGCTCCATCCGAGCGCGGCCAGATCGGCGGCGCGCAGCGGCGCCTCGCCCTCGGAAAAGAACTCGTCGAGCTGCGGCGGCTTCACGGTTGTGCCGGCGAGCATCGCGTGGGCCTGGCCGCGATGATGGATTTGGTGCTGGAACAGGTGCATGAGCAACCGATCGCGGCGCTCGATCTGGACCCGGGTGTCGCCGCGGTTGACGCGGACCTCGCCGCTCAACACGGCTTCGGTCAGCGCCTCGCAGACGGCAATCAGGCGGCGATCGACGGCCGCCTGCTCGTGCTGCAAGGCCGCAACCGTAGCGCACGGCGCCGGATCGGCCCACGCTTTAGGTCCGAGCCAACCGCCTTCCAGGCTATCGACGTAGAACCAGTCGATGATCAGAACGTGGTTGAGCGTCAACTTGATGGAGGGAAAGAAGCTCGGGCGTGACGCTTCGAACTCCGCTTGCGACAGTCGAGCGCATGCCGCGAGCAGGCGATGGTTCGCCCAAGCGTTATTGTAGGCCATTGCGCGGAAGGTACCGACGAGCGTGGCGGGCATGGTTCTCCTCTAGGATCGCGCGGCCGGACGGCTCGGACGCGAGCCTACTCGATCTCTGCGCTGCCGACGATTGGCGCCGCCGCAATCCGCCACGCACCTCTGCGGGCGGCCATCGCCGGACGGCGACCTTTGACCGGGGGCGGCGAGCACCAGGGTCCACCAGTCGCGCAGTCGCGAGGGAACATCCGGATCGGGCGATTGCGCGTGGCCTACTCCCGCATCGCGCACGTCCGGCAACAGCAGGATGTGGTGATGCGCCGGGCTCTTCATCCAGAGATCGACGGTCTCCGCCGCCGTTTTCGCGCCGTAGGCGATGTTTTCGCCCACTTGCGCGAAGGCGTAGTTCTGCAGCTTCACGCGCTCGGCCGCCGTCGAGCCGTCGGCGCCGGTATGATCGAGCGCGCCGCGACCGGCCATGTCCGCCGCATGGGCCGCTGCGGCGGCATCGAGCTTGGCATTTTCACGGACCGCCGGCAGGTGCTGTTCGGCGCGATAGGCATTGACGCGCGTGAGCATCGCCGCGCGCAACGCAGCCTCGTCGGCATTCGCGACCGTTGCCGCAAACCAAAGCACAAGCACCGGAACCATCGCCGTCGCGCGCATGGCGCACGATAGCGCCAAGGCGTGGCCTGTCGCCAGCGGGCGGGGACGAAAAAAGGGGCGCGTTTCGGGGGACGAAACGCGCCCAATCGCTAACAGGGAGGACTTACCAACTCAACTCCGGACTACTGTACTCACGCTACGCACGCACAAGTGATCTCGTCAGGAGCAGCCGCTCGTGCCGCCGCAGGTGTTGCATTTCAGGCAGGTGCCGTTGCGCACCAGGGTGAAATTGCCGCATTCGCCGCAAGCGTCGCCCTCGTAGCCCTTCAGTTTGGCCTCGCGGATGCGGGTCAGCCGGTGGTCCACATCGCCATCTATGAGTGTCTGAACCGCCACGGCAGTGCTTTGGTACCCCAAGCTGACGGCAGTTGTTCCATGCGGTAGCACGGAAGTCGTCTCTTGGGATCGCGCATTGCTCAGCACGTAGAGGTTCGAGCGGACGTAACCGTTCGAGGCATAGGAGCGGCCGGAGCCGTCGCCGTTGCCGCGCGAAGCGGGACGATCGTCCGCGGCCGGCGCCGCGCCTTCCGACTGCTCCTCGCCCGTGCCGAGGCTGTCGGCGTGCAGATCTTCCGGCTGCACATGGGCCAGGTCGGTGCGGCCGAGATAGGAGATGGCGAGCTCGCGGAACACATAGTCGAGCAGGGAGGTGGACATCTTGATGGCGTCATTGCCCTCGACCAAACCTGCCGGCTCGAACCGCGTGAACGTGAAGGCTTGCACGTATTCGTCGAGCGGCACGCCGTATTGCAGGCCGAGCGAAATGGCGATGGCGAAATTGTTCATCAGGCTGCGGAAGGCGGCGCCTTCCTTGTGCATGTCGATGAAGATCTCGCCGAGCCGGCCATCATCGTATTCGCCGGTGCGCAGATACACCTTATGCCCGCCAACGACGGCCTTCTGCGTGTAGCCCTTGCGCCTCTGCGGCAGACGCTGGCGGCCGGTCACGTGCTTCTCGACGATGCGTTCGGCCACGATGGTGGCGCGCTGCGCCGCCGGTGCGGCAGCCAACTGCTCGGACAGGCTGTCGTCTTCGTCCTCCAGCACCATGGCGTTGAGCGGCTGGGACAGTTTCGAGCCGTCGCGATACAGCGCGTTGGCCTTCAGACCCAGCTTCCAAGACAGCATGTAGGCGCCTTTGCAATCCCCGACCGTGGCGGAGTTCGGCATGTTGATGGTCTTGGAGATGGCGCCGGAGATGAACGGCTGGGCCGCCGCCATCATGCGGATATGCGAGTCCGTCGACAGATACCGCTTGCCCTCGCGGCCGCAAGGGTTGGCGCAATCGAAGACCGGCAGATGCTCGGCCTTTAGATGCGGCGCGCCTTCCACCGTCATGGAGCCGCAGCAATAGATGTTCGCCGCCTCGATCTCTTTCCGGGTGAAGCCGAGCGCCGCGAGCATATCGAAGCTCACGTCGTCGAGCTGTTCCTTGGCGAAGCCGAGGACGCGCGTGCAGAACTCCTCGCCGACGGTCCATTTGTTGAAGGCGAATTTGATGTCGAAGGCCGAGCCAAGGGCACCTTCCACCGCGTCGATGACGCTGCGGTTGAAGCCCTTCTGCCCGAGCCGCTCCCAGTTCACGCCCGGCGCGTCTTCGAGCGTCCCGTGGCCCACTGCGTAGGCCACGATGTCGCCGATCTGATCGTCGTCGTAGCCGAGCACCTTCAGGGCATCCGGTACCGTGCGGTTGATGATCTTGAAATAGCCGCCGCCGGCCAGCTTCTTGAACTTCACGATGGCGAAGTCGGGCTCGATGCCGGTGGTGTCGCAGTCCATCACCAGGCCGATGGTGCCGGTCGGGGCGACGACGCTCACTTGCGCGTTGCGGTAGCCATGCTGCTCGCCGGATTCGAGCGCGTGGTCCCAGGCGCGCTTCGCCGCCGCAATCAGCGCCTTGTCAGGGCAGCTCGCGTGGTCGAGCGGGACCGGCAGAATGCTGAGCTGCTCGTAGCCGTCGATGAAGCCGTAGGCCGCGCGGCGGTGATTTCGGATCACGCGCAGCATCGCCGCCTTGTTGCGCTCGTAGCCCGGGAAGGCGCCGAGTTCGGCGGCCATTTCGGCGGACGTCGCATAGCACACGCCGGTCATCACCGCCGTGAGCGCGCCGCAAAGCGCGCGGCCGGCTTCGGAGTCGTACGACAGGCCGAGCGACATCAGCAGCGCGCCGATATTGGCGTAGCCGAGACCGAGCGTGCGGAACTCGTAGGACAGTTCAGCAATGCGCTGCGAGGGGAATTGCGCCATCAGCACCGAGACTTCCAGAACCACGGTCCAGAGCCTGACCGCGTGTTCATAGGCCTCGATGTCGAAGCTCAGGTCGTCGCGCCGGAACCGCATCAAGTTAAGCGATGCGAGATTGCACGCCGTGTCGTCGAGGAACATGTATTCGGAGCAGGGGTTGGACGCATTGATGCGGCCGTCCGCGGGGCAGGTGTGCCATTCGTTGATGACGGTGTCGTATTGCACGCCGGGATCGGCCGAATGCCACGCCGCCGCGGCGACCTGTTCCCAAAGATCGCGCGCCTTGAGGGTCTTCTTGATGCGGCCGTCGGTACGGCGGATCAGATCCCAATCGCCGTCCGCTTCCACGGCCTTGAGAAAGTCGTTGGTCACGCGCACCGAATTGTTGGAATTCTGGCCCGATACCGTGAGATAGGCCTCCGAATCCCAGTCGGTGTCGTAGGTGCGGAAATCGATTGTGGTGTAGCCCTGACGGGCGAATTGCAGCACCCGCTGCACATAGTTCTCGGGGATCATCGCGCGTCGCGCCGCGATGATCTCTTTCTTCAGCATCGGATTGTCGCTCGGATCGAAACGGCCCTCGCCTTGTCCCGAATTGCAGGCACGCATGATGGCGTTCAGATGCTTCTCGGCGAGCTTCGAGCCGGTCACCAGCGCCGCGACCTTCTGCTCTTCGACCACTTTCCAGTTTATGTAGTCCTCGATATCCGGGTGATCGATGTCCACGGTCACCATCTTGGCGGCGCGGCGCGTGGTGCCGCCCGACTTGATGGCGCCGGCAGCCCGGTCGCCGATCTTGAGGAAGCTCATCAGGCCCGAGGAGCGCCCGCCGCCCGACAGTTTTTCGTTGTCGCCGCGGAGCGCCGAGAAATTGGTGCCCGTGCCGGAGCCGTACTTGAACAGCCGCGCCTCGCGGACCCAAAGGTCCATGATGCCGCCCTCGTTCACCAGGTCGTCGCGCACCGATTGGATGAAGCAGGCGTGCGGCTGCGGGTGCTCGTAGGCCGAGGCGGATTTCACCAGCTTGCCGGTCTCGAAGTCGACGTAGTAGTGCCCCTGCGCCGGCCCGTCGATGCCGTAGGCCCAATGCAGGCCGGTGTTGAACCATTGCGGCGAATTTGGTGCGCCCATTTGGCGCGCCAGCATGTAGCGCATCTCGTCGAAGAAGGCGCGCGCGTCGTCTTCGCCGTCGAAGTAGCCGCCCTTCCAGCCCCAATAGGTCCAGGTTCCGGCCAGGCGATCGAAAACCTGCTTCGCCGAGGCCTCGTGCGTGGTGCGCTCTTTCTCCGGCAATTCGGCGAGTGCCGCGTCGTCCGCCGTCTTGCGCCACAGCCAGCTCGGGACGGAATTCTCCTCGACCGCCTTAAGACGCGCCGGGACTCCCGCCTTGCGGAAATATTTTTGCGCCAGGATGTCGCACGCCACCTGCGACCAATCGGCAGGCACTTCGATGCCGTCGAGGCGGAACACCACCGAGCCGTCCGGATTGCGGATTTCGCTCGTCGTCGTTCCAAAAGCGATGCCTTCGTACGCCGACCGGTCGGACTTGGTGAAATGACGCTCGACGCGCATGGATGCTCCCCTGACGATTTTTTTTCACTGAATCGAAGTGACGAAATGATCCCCCAAGACGGCCGCGACTCGACGTTGGTACTCGATCTTTGCAGCTCGCCCAGCTGGCCGAAGGCCGCAATGTTTAGGGCTGCTTTCGACCGGCGACACAAACTGTAGG
Organism: Candidatus Cybelea sp.; assembly: GCA_035632095.1. Classification (GTDB taxonomy): domain Bacteria; phylum Pseudomonadota; class Alphaproteobacteria; order Ferrovibrionales; family Ferrovibrionaceae; genus DASQHM01. Next base: position 8,091 of record DASQHM010000041.1, read on the forward strand.
CTCGGCCTCAGGGGTGGTCAATCAAGATTTGGACACATTTGCAAAAAATGGCACTAGATGTAGTGTCTCATCCCGAACATGATCCCTGGCTGTCAGAAAAACTCCAATAATATCTGGAAGTTAGAAATCATCTCTTGATTGTCACATAATTTGTGACAACGCTCCCTACTGTGGATAAGTTTTTGAGCCGTTCCATATCAGGCAATTTTTGCGGCTCGCAAATGCACGGGTTATCCACAGGCTGCGGCGACGCGAATTGCATCGCGTGAGCCATGCAAAGCCGCGATTCCGGGCGCCTCTGGACGGAGCCATGCACGGGTGCCATAGTCGCCGCGCTTCGATGGATTCTCGTGCGCGCGGAACGGATCGATTCATGACCATTGGCACGCGCCTCTTCACCTGGCTCCGCGGCGAGAAGGTGGGCGAGGACTCGTTCGGCAACCGTTATTTTCGTGAAAAATCCGGCGGCGGACGCCGTTGGGTGCTGTTCAAGGGCGAGGCCGAAGCCTCGAAGGTGCCGCCGGAATGGCACGCCTGGCTGCATCACACGGTCGATTCGTTGCCAACCGCGCATGCGGCGCGCCCGTGGGAACGCGAGCATGTGCCCAACCTGACAGGCACGTCGATGGCGTATAAACCGCCTGGCGCGGTGGATCACGGTGGGCGGCGCGCGGCCGCCACCGGCGACTACGAGGCCTGGAAGCCCAACTAGGCGGTAGAACGTGGAGGCTGCGCCGAAACGGGGCCGGCGCGGGCGCGAGAGGGAGAGCAAGTACCATGGGCGGCAACGTGGTGGAAACGCTGATCGGTGCGGCGGTGATCGCGGTCGCGGCGGCGTTCCTGGTCTTTGCCTATTCGACCGCCGGCGTGCGGTCCGTCGGCGGCTACGAGCTCGTCGCCAAGTTCGACAAGGTCGACGGCCTGAGCGTCGGCGGCGACGTGCGCTTGAGCGGAATCAAGGTCGGCACCATCACGTCCGAAACGCTCGATCCGAAAAGCTATCAAGCGATCGTACGCTTCACCTTGGCGCCCAATGTGCAGCTCCCCGATGATTCTTCCGCCAAGATCACGAGTCAGGGCTTGCTCGGCGGCAACTACCTGGCGCTCGAACCCGGCGGCAGCGATGCGTTCCTGAAGCCCGGCCAGTCGGTCCAGTACACGCAGGGTGCGGTCAACTTGATGGATCTGATAGGGCGCGCGATCTATAGCGGCACCGGCAGCTCCAAATCTGAAGCGGCGCCCGCGCCAGCCGGCAATGCTCCGGCCGCGGCTCCGGCGGCAGCTCAGCCTGCATCTGTCCAGGGGACTCCAGCGCAGCCCGCGCCCGCGCAGGTCGCGCCCTCCGCCGCACCGGCAGCGCCGCAACCCGAGCCGCAGCAAGCGCCCGCCGCGCAGCCCCCGAAGTAAGGCAAGCGGCCCGCATGTTCGTGCGAGCATCTACCGGTTGGCGCGTTGGCATTGCCGTCGTGCTCGCCGCTGCCGTGGCCGTGCCGGCGCAAGCAGCAAGCGCCGTGCTGCAAGGCTTGGACAAGATTACGGCGCGTGTTTCGACCTTCGATGCGCCCATCGACAAACCGGTGCGTTTCGGCACGCTCAGTATCACCGTGCGTGCCTGCAACAAGCGGCCGCCGGAGGAGCCGCCGGAGACCACGGCGTTCCTCGAGATCGAGGACGAGCGGCAGAATCAGCCGCCGCAGCAGGTCTTCATGGGGTGGATGTTCGCCTCGAGCCCGGCGTTGAACGCGCTGCAGCACCCGGTCTATGACGTGTGGGTCGTCGACTGCAAGCCGTGATGGTCCGCCGTCAGCCCCAGACGGCTTTCGCGACCTCGACCACCAGCGCCAGCTTTGCCGTCTGCTCCGCGTCGGTCAGCGAGTTGCCGCCGGCGACCGAGGCAAAGCCGCATTGCGGACTGAGAGCGAGGCGATCCATCGGCACGTGACGGGCCGCGTCATCGATGCGGCGGCGCAATGCGTCCCTGGTCTCGAGGACCGGCGTCTTGCTGCTGATCAGGCCGAGCACCACATGCCGATCCTTCGGCACGAAGCGGAGCGGCGCGAAATCGCCGGCGCGTGCGGTGTCGTACTCGAGAAAGAACGCATCGACCGGCACGTCGTTGAACAGGCGCTCGGCCACCGGCTCGTAGCCGCCGGAGGCCATCCAACGGCTGCGGAAGTTGCCGCGGCAAAGGTGCATGCCGACGGTCATTCCGGACGGACGGCCGGCGAGAATGCGCTTGAAAGTCGTGACGTATGTGTCAAGCAATGCATTCGGGTCGGCGCCGAGATCGGACACCTGGGCGCGGATCGCCGGGTCGCAGAGCATGGCGAGCGGCACTTCGTCGAGCTGGACATAAGTGCATCCGTCGCGCGCCAGATCGGCCAGCTCGTTCCGATAGACCTCGACCAAATCGTCCCAATAGAGCGACATGTCGCCATAGACGGCGACATCGGCCGCCGCATGAAAGCGGAAAAAATGGAACGCCGTCGGGCTCGGCATGGTGATTTTCGGCGTCGCTTTCGTCAGCCTGCGCAGCCGCAGGAACTCATTGGTGGTGATCGGGCGATGCCGATGGATTCGCTCGCAAGCAACGCAGGTCGGCCATTCGAAGCTGGCGCCGTGCTCGTCGCGGAATTTGAAGGCGGCCGGTTCCAGGCGAAAGCCGCTCATCCGTTCGAAGAAAAATCCGAACCAGGAACTGCGGTCGAATTCGCCGTCGGTGACGGATTTCAGGCCGAGGCCTTCCTGCATCCGCACGGCTTGTCCGACTGCGCCTGCAAGGACGTTCTCATAGTCCGCGTCGCTCAACGTGCCGGCCCTGTGGGCCGCGTTGGCGTCCTTCAAGGCGCGGGGCCGCAGCAGGCTGCCGACATGTTCGGCGCGAAAGGGTGGGCCTCGTTCGGTCAGTTCCGTTTCCTTGCCAGAAATACGAAGAATCCGGGGAAGTAATTCTTCTTCACCAGATGGTTCTCCGCAAGCCCGGCAAATTTCGGCTCTTCTGCAATGAGTTCGTCGTAGCTTCGAAATGGCTGGAAGCGATTGATCGAGGTCGATTCCAGTATCATTCCGCAGTCCTCAAGGATCGGAATCATTTCGCTGAGAGTGTGCTGGGTCTCGTGCGGGTGCAGCACCTGGTCCCGGAACCACGATTTAAGGTGCGTCTCGTCCGTAAACCGGCGATCCAGAGCCGCATAGGCGCGCAGCAAAGCCCGCTCGTCGGCACCGGATTCGCGCAGGCGCGCGAAATGCTCGAGGAAGGGCCGCCTGCCGTAGCGGTGGTACAGGCCAATGAACACCCTGCCGCCCGGTGCGATGAATTCGCGGCACATTCGCGCCACCGCCGCTGCGCAATTGTCGGTGTGGTGCAGCACGCCGAGCGATATTGCGATGTCCGCCTGCTTGGCCGGCCTGAATGTGAAAAGGTCCGCGATCTCAAAATGCACGCTCACGCCGAGCGTTTGCGCGACGTCCTTAGCGCGCCGGATCGCGATCGGATTGAAGTCGATCGCCGAAACTTCGCATCCATGATGAAAGGCAATTCCGTTGCTGAGCCAGCCTGAACCGCATCCGACTTCGAGAACCCGCGTCCGCCCCGATGCCAGCAGCGGCAGCAGGGCCGGATAGTTCGACGCGCTGTCGTCAGACCGGATCGCCGCGGCGTGGCGTTCAGGCGATTCTCGATAGTTGAACGGCAGTTCGCGATAGAAGGCGAGGACGTCGTGATTGGCCCAACTGGTGCGCTCCTCGCCGATGTTCGCAGTTGGATCCGGCATATGGCGGGCGACAGCACAGCAAATGTTCCGCCCGCAAAGCTACAGCAAAGGATCATGTGATTTACATAAGCCATTGACGAGAATGTAGAATGAGCAGTTTCTACTTTGCGGTGCGAGCGGCAGAGATCGCCGCCAGAACTTCGGTCGCAGGCCAATTCGCCGGCGCGCCGTGAAAATCGGCCCGCGTGGCCAGTGCCGCCGTAAGCCTCGCGTGATACTGGTGCCGCGGAATCTCGATGGCGCCGAAGCGGGCAAGGTGGGTGGTGAGGAATTGTGCATCGAGCAGGACGTAGCCGCCGAACCGCAGCCGCGCGATCAGATGCACCAACGCCACCTTGGAGGCGTCGGTCTCGCGGCTGAACATGCTCTCGCCGAAGAACGCGCCAGCCAGCGAAACACCGTAGAGCCCGCCGACCAAACGCTCTCCGCGCCAACACTCGACCGAATGCGCATACCCGCGCCGATGCAGGGCGCCATAGGCGGCGATGATCGTGTCGTTGATCCAGGTCGCGGCGCGGGTCGGAGAGGGCGCGGCGCAGGCGGCCATGACCGCCGTGAAGTCGCGATCGATAGCCACCTGGAACTTGCCTTGCCGCACGGTCCGCGCGAGCCGCCTTGGCAGGTGGAAACCATCGAGCGGAAGAATGCCGCGGCGCTCGGGATCGAACCAGAAGACCTCCGGGTCGCCGCGCGATTCCGCCATGGGGAACAGCCCTTGCGCGTAGGCGCCGAGCAGCAGGTCCGGCGTCAGCACAGCCACGACCGGTCACCCCTTGTTGGCGATGAATTCCTCGAGCCAGTGAATGTCATAGGCGCCGTTCACGAAATCCGGCTCGCGGATGAGCGCCAGGTGCAGCGGGATGGTAGTTTCGATGCCGCCGATCACATATTCCTGCAGCGCCCGCTTGAGCCGCATCAGACACTCGTTGCGCGTTGTCCCATGCACGATCAACTTGGCGACCAGGCTGTCGTAGTTAGGCGGCACGCGATAGCCCGAGTAGAGCGCCGAGTCCACGCGGACGCCCAACCCGCCCGGCGGATGGTATTCGCTGACGCGACCCGGGGTCGGCGCAAAGCTCACCGGATTCTCCGCGTTAATGCGGCATTCGATGGCATGACCCCAAAACTTGACGTCGTCCTGGCCGTAGCCGAGCGGCGCGCCGGCGGCGATGCGGATCTGCTCGCGTACTAAATCAAGGCCGGTGATCGCTTCCGTGACCGGATGCTCCACCTGCAGCCGCGTGTTCATTTCGATGAAGTAGAAGGCGCCGTTCTCGTACAGGAATTCCACGGTGCCGACGCCGAGGTAGCCGAGGCGGGTGAGCGCCTTGACGACCGTATTGCCGATGCGATTGCGCTGATCGCTATTGAGGGCCGGTGAAGGGGCTTCCTCTAGCACCTTCTGGTGCCGCCGTTGCAGCGAGCAGTCGCGCTCGCCGAGATGCACGACGTTGCCGGCCGCATCGGCGACGACCTGCACTTCCACGTGCCGCGGCCGAGCGAGGTACTTTTCGAGATACACCGCATCGCTGCCGAAAGCGAGGCGCGCCTCCGCGCGCGTGGCGGAGAGGGCGCCCGGCAACTCGTCGGCGGAACGGACAACCTTCATGCCGCGACCGCCGCCGCCGGCCGATGCCTTGATGAGCACCGGAAAGCCGATCTCGCGGGCGAGCGAAAGCGCATGGGCCTCGTCGGCGATCGGCCCGTCGGAGCCCGGAACCACGGGGATGCCGGCGTCCCGGATCGCCGCCTTGGCCGCGATCTTGTCGCCCATGAGCCGAATTTGGTCCGGCTTCGGCCCGATGAAGGTGATGCCGTGCTCCTCCACGATCTGGGCGAAGTTGGCATTTTCCGCCAGGAATCCGTAGCCGGGATGAATGGCGTCGGCGCCGGTGATCTCTGCGGCCGATACGAGGGCGGGTACGTTCATGTAGCTTTGCGCCGCGGGCGCCGGACCGATGCAGACGCTTTCATCGGCAAGACGCACGTGCATGGCGTCGGCGTCGACGGTCGAATGCACGGCGACAGTGTGAATTCCCATCTCGCGGCAGGCGCGGAGAATCCGGAGCGCGATTTCGCCCCGGTTGGCGATGAGGATCTTGTCGAACATCGAGCGCGGTTACTCGATGACCATCAGCACTTGGCCGTATTCGACCGGCTGCTGGTTGTCGATCAAGATCAGCTTGATCCGGCCGCCGCGAGGCGCGGGGATCGGGTTCATGGTTTTCATCGCCTCGACGATCAGCACGATCTGGCCCGCGCTAACCGCATCGCCGACCTTGACGTAAGGCGCCGCTCCGGGCTCGGGCGAAATGTAGACCGTCCCCACCATGGGCGATTTGACGGCGCCCGGATGATTGGCGTGATCGGCGGCCTCAGGCGCGCTCGGAGCTTCCGCCGTCATTCCGCCCGGCGCGCCGTTGGCCGGCCCGACGACGCTGACCGCGCTGCCGCCGCCCCGCGCCACGCGAACCTGAACGCCACCTTCGCCCCATTCGATTTCCGCCAGACCGGTCTCCTGCAGCAGCTCCGCCAATTCGCGGATCAGCTCTTTGTCGACTTTGACCTTTGGCATCGGGCGGATGTCCTGGCGCTATTTCACAAGATCTGCCAGCGCTTCGAGCGCCAGCAGGTAGCCGATCGGGCCGAGGCCGCAAATCACGCCGCGGGCGGCGAGCGACACAAAGGACTTGTGCCGGAATTCCTCGCGCCTGTGGATGTTGGTCAGATGTACCTCGATCACGGGCTTTTCCGACGCGAGCAGCGCATCGAGAATGGCGATCGACGTGGAGGTGAAGCCGGCGGGATTGATGATGATGCCGGCGGATTTGACGCGCGCCTCCTGAATCCAGTCGACCAGCACGCCTTCATGGTTGCTCTGGCGGAACTCGAGGCCGAGACCGAGCGCCTTGGCTTTTTTCTCGCACGCCCGCCGAACCTGCTCCAGCGTATCGCGACCGTAAACCTTGGGCTCGCGTTTCCCGAGCAGGTTCATACTTGGGCCGTTCAGGACGTAGATCGTCTTTGCCATTGGCTCCGCCGGCTTTGAATGCGGTGCGTTTATAACGGGTTCCGAGGGCCCGGAAAAGCCCGGCGGCAGGCCGGAAAACCCCGGCATTTCCGGCTAGATCGCTGAAATAACGACATATTTAACGGCTTTTTAATCAAAGTCCGTGACCCTTGTCCTTCACGTCATGGCAGGTCCGTGACAGGCAAGAGGGGTTTGCCATGCCCGACACCGGACATCCGGCGGAACGGCGACTGGTGCTCAGGCTGCTCAATCACTGGCGCGAGATCGCCGGCGAGCGCGCCATGCCGAGCTTTGCCGACCTTCGCGCCGAAGCGATGCCCGATATGTGGCCGCATTGCTACGTGCTGGAATTGAAGGCGCCGCCGGCTCCCCCTCTGCTTAAGATCATTGGCGCCTCGTTTGCCGACGAAGCGGGCCTGGACTTGATCGGCAAACCCGTCTCGAGCCTGCCCGCCGATACGTTGATCCGCAACGCGTCCCGCTATTGGGACATGGTGATGGACAAGCGCGTGCCGGTCTCGCTCGGCGGCGAGTTCAAGCATCGCGGCGGTCACCTGGTGCTCTATCGCAGCATCATCCTGCCGCTCAGCGCCAACGGCGCCGGACCCGATCACTTGCTGGGCGGCGCCAATTGCCGCGTCGTCGTGGTGCCATGATCCCCGCGCGCCTCCACAGCAATCGGCGCTCATCGATCCGCGGTTTGGGAGCCGCCGCCTGACATGATGGTCGCATTCGAACTTCAGACCTATCAAGGCGGCGTGTGGAAGATCGACTCCATGTTCGACGACCGCGATCTGGCGATGATGGAGGCGCAGCGGCTCGGCAAGAGCGACCGTTTCGCCGCCGTGCGCCTGGTGGAGGAGGTCTACAACACCGAAACGCAGAACACGACCTCGCGCATCATCTTCCGCGCCTCCCGCACGCAGCAGGAGAATGTTCAGGCCATCGAGCGGAAGAAGACCGCGGCGGCCGAAGTGCGCGCTGAAGGCGCCGCGATCAAGAGGGCGGCGAACGAGCGCCAGACCATCGAGCGCAAGCAGAAAGAGGTGGCGCAGACCACCAACTGGCTGGC
>DASQHM010000042.1:0-27836 GCA_035632095.1 Candidatus Cybelea sp.
CGGGCGAGCGCCGATGGGATCGAGAACCCGATGCCGATCGAGCCGCCGGTGGGCGAAATGATCGCGGTGTTGATGCCGATGACCTCGCCATCCGTGTTGAACAGCGGTCCGCCCGAATTGCCCTTGTTGATGGCGGCGTCGGTCTGAATGAAGTCGTCGTAGGGCCCGGAACGGATATCGCGGCCGCGGGCGGAGACAATGCCGGCAGTGACGGTGCCGCCGAAGCCGAACGGGTTGCCGACCGCGAGCACCCAGTCGCCGACCCGGGCGCGGTCGGAATCGCCCCACTTGACCGCCGGCAGCGGCTGCTTCGATTCGACCTTCAAAAGCGCGACGTCGGTCTTCTCGTCGGTGGCGATCAACTTGGCCGGGAGCGTCGTCTGATCGGCGAAGATCACCTTGATTTCCTGCGCGTCGGCGATGACGTGATTGTTGGTCACGATCACGCCCGAGGGATCGATGACGAAGCCCGAGCCGAGCGACGTCACCGGATGCGCCGGCCGGTTGCCGTTCTTCTGCTGGCGATCGAAGAAGTCCTTGAAGAATTCCTCGAACGGCGAGCCCGGCGGGAACTGCGGCATTTGCAGATCCGGGCCCGACTTATCCGCCACCTTTTGCGTGGTCGAGACGTTCACTACCGCCGGCGTGAGCTTTTCGGCCAGGTCGGCGAAGCTTTCCGGCGCACTCCGTGCCAGCGCCGGCAACGATTGCGTTGCCGCAAGACCGAGCGCCAACGCTCCGGTCAGGGCGCGCACCAGCCGAAGACGGAACGGTCCCGCTGCAAGGTCAAGCAAGCTCATGTGTCGTCTCCTCGAATGGCACGGCTGCCGGCTGCTCCGATGAGCCTACCGACAAAGGCGGCGGAATTGTGCAGGAATTGCATCACAATCGCGCGGGCGCGGCCTATTTCGCCCGTCCCCGCTCCACGGACTCCGGCAGGTTGTTGAAGTAGCGGAAGAAGTCCGACTTCGGCGATAGGACGAACGTGGTGTCCTGGCCGCTGAACGCATTCTGATAGGCCAGGAGCGAGCGGTAGTAGGCGTAGAACTCGGGGTCCTGCGAGGTCGCTTCGGCGAAAATCCGCGTGCGCTCGGCATCGCCTTCGCCGCGAAGAATTTCGTTGGTCTTCTGCGCTTCGGCCAGGATCACCGTCCGTTGCCTGTCCGCATCGGCCCGGATGCGGGTGGCGATCTCGTCGCCCTGGGCGCGGTTCTCCTTGGCCTCGCGATCGCGCTCCGCCTGCATGCGGCGGAAGATTGCCAGGCTGTTGGCCTCCGGCAGATCGGTGCGCTTGATGCGCACATCGACGATCTGGACACCGAAGTGCCCTGCCTCTGCGTTCAGAATATCGCGAATCTGCTGCATCAGCCTGCCGCGCTCGCCGGAAACGATGGACAACATCTCCTGGCTGCCGAGGACGCGGCGCACGTTCGAATTGAGCAGACTTCCCAGTCTCGAGCGCGCGATTTCATCGTTGCTGAGGGTCTGGTAGTACAGCAACGGATCGGTAATGCGGTAACGCGCGAAAGCGTCCACCAGGAGCCGCTTCTGGTCCGACGTGATCAGCTCTTCCGACGGAGACTCGAGCGCCAGGATGCGCTTGTCGAAAAAAGCGACGTTTTCGAGGAATGGCCGCTTGAATTTGAGGCCGGGCGTGTTCACCACGCGTTTCGGATCGCCGAATTGCAATACCAACGCCTGCTCGCTCTGCAAGACGACAAAGGTCGAGTGGTAGGCGACGAAGGCGATCGCCGCGACGACGAGAAGCACGACGGCGAGGACCGGATGCCGGCTCATTGACCGCTCCCCGCCGGTTTCTTGCGGAGCTCCGGCAAAGGCAGATAGGGCAGCACGTTGCCGCTGCCCGGCGCCTCGTCGATGACCACCTTGTTCACGCTGCGCATGACCTGTTCCATGGTCTCGATATACATGCGGCGCGCGGTCACGTCCTTCGACTGCCGGTAGGCGCCGAGCACCGACAGGAAGCGCGCCGCTTCGCCCTGCGCCTCGGCGATGGCTTGCTGCTTATAGGCTTGACCGCTCTGGATGGCCTTCTCCGCGTCGCCGCGCGCGCGCGGCACGATGCCGTTGCGATAGGCCTCCGCTTCGTTCTGCGAACGGTCGCGATCCGCCTTCGCCGCCTGCACGTCCCGGAACGCGTCGATCACCTGCGCCGGCGGGTCGACCTTCTGCAAATTGACCTGGGTGATCTGAATACCGGCCTTGTAGCTGTCGAGCACTTCCTGCATCAGCTTTTGCGTGGCCGCTTCCACGGGCTGGCGGCCTTCGGTCAGTATGCGTTGGATCAGGTTGCGTCCGATCACTTCGCGCATGGCGCTTTCCGCCACCGCCTGCACCGTCGCTTGCGGCCCGTCGATGTCGAATTGACCGGGGCCGGGATCCTTTATGTTGAACAGCATCTGGCCGGCGTCGCTGATCACCCAGAACACGGAAAAATCGATGTCGACGATATTTTCGTCTCCGGTGAGCATCAGGCTTTCAGCCGGCACGTCGTGGATGCCGCCGCGCTCGCCGACGTTGGAACGGAACCCGATGTCCATGCGGTTCACGCGGGTGACGCGCGGCGTCAGCACGGTCTCGATCGGATACGGCAGGTGATAGTTGAGCCCCGGCTGGGTCGTCTTGATCCATTCGCCGAAGCGGAGCACGACGCCCTGCTCGTCAGGCAATACACGGTAGATTCCGGAGGCGAGCCAAATCGCCACCACGACAAGGACGGCCAGCGTTACGCCGAACGAGCCGCCGAAGCCGCCCGGCAGGACCGAGCGCAGGCGCTCGCGGCCGCGCTTGATCAAATCCTCGAGGTTCGGCGGTTGCGGGCCATCCGGCCGGGAACCCTGCCCCCATGGGCCGCGGCCGCCGCCCTGCCATCCGCCGCCCTGATTGCCCCACGGCATCGAGAGCATTCCCTTGAAACTATGCCGCACACCGTCGAATTCGGCGCCGCGACGCGTTGCCTGCCACAAGCCAGCGCGTTATATCTCATCCGTTACGGGTAGACAAACCACCCGTCGCACGCCGTACTCGCTTAATCGTCACACGCCGGAGTAGGTCAATGCCGCCAGTCAGCGAAGCCGACGTCATGCGCGCGCTCGGCAGCGTGATCGATCCCGACCAGGGTAAGGACGTGGTGAGTCTCGGCATGATTTCCGGCGTCGTGATCAAGGACGGGAACGTCGGGTTTGCGGTCGAGGTCGACCCGAAGGCCGGCGCCGCGAAGGAGCCCTTGCGCAAAGCCTGCGAGCAGAAGGTCCACGGCTTGCCGGGCGTGCTCTCCGTCACCGCCGTGCTCACCGCCCAGCGCCCGGCCGCCGCCGACGCCCCGCAGCATCGTCACGGACCGACGCCCAGCGAGGCGAGACAGGGCGAGGCAAGACAGGGCGAGCCGAAGCAGGCCGCCAGTGTCGGCAACAAGCCGGCCATTCCGGGGATCGCCGCCGTGATCGCCGTGGCTTCCGGCAAGGGCGGCGTCGGCAAATCCACCACAGCGGTCAATCTTGCCCTCGGACTCAAGGAAGCGGGCTTACGCGTCGGATTGCTCGATGCGGATATCTATGGACCTTCGATCCCACGCATGCTCGGCATTCGGGGCAAGCCCACCTCTCCGGACGGCAAGAAGCTGCTGCCCATGCGGGCCTGGGGCATCGTCTGCATGTCCATGGGCTTCCTGGTGGCGGAAGACACGCCCATGATCTGGCGCGGTCCGATGGTGATGAGCGCCCTCGAACAGATGTTGCGCGAAGTGGAATGGGGCGAGCTCGACGTGCTGGTGGTCGACCTGCCACCCGGCACCGGCGACGCGCAGCTCACCATGGCGCAGCGCGTGCCGCTCACCGGCGCGATCATCGTGTCGACGCCCCAGGACATCGCGCTGCTCGACGCGCGCAAAGGACTCAACATGTTTCGCCGGGTCGATGTGCCGGTCTTCGGCATTGTCGAGAACATGAGCTACTTCATCTGCCCGAATTGCAATCACCGCTCCGACATCTTCGCGCACGGCGGCGCCAGGCGGACCGCCGAGGAACTCGGCTGCGATTTCCTCGGCGAAGTGCCGCTGCACATGGCGATCCGCGAAACTTCGGACGGCGGCCAACCCATCGTCGCAAGCCAGCCCGACAGCGACCAGGCCAAGTCCTATCGCGCCATCGCCGGCACCGTCGCGGGCAAAATCCGCGCGGCGCTCGGCGACACGGCCCGCAAAGCACCGCGTATCGTGGTGCAGTAAGCGCACTTTCAAGCCGCGGGCGGAACGACTATTCCGCGACGGCGGCAGACGGGGTATATAGGGGCGGTCGAAACCGAGAGGCCGTCATGAATCAGCCGCTCCACGCGCCCGAAGCCGAGCCGCTTTTCAATCCGTTGTCGCCGGATTTCATCCGCGACCCCTATCCGTCCTATCACCGGCTCCGCGAAATCGCGCCGATGTTCCTGACGCCGCTCGGCTTCTATGTCGCAAGCCGGAATGCGGACGTGGCCTTCGTGCTGCGCGACAAGAGCTTCGGCAAGGATTTCGTTGGCAACGTATCGCGCCGCTACGGCAAGCAGGTGTTCGACGAGCCGGTGTTCAGCAGCATGAGCCATTGGATGCTGCAGCTCGACCCGCCTGACCATACGCGGCTCCGCGGCCTCGTGGTCAAGGCATTCACGGCGCGGCGCGTGGAAGACATGCGCCCCCGCATCCGCCAGATCGTCGACGAAACCCTCGACCGGGTCGAGGCGCAAGGGCGCATGGACTTGATCGCCGATTTCGCCTACCGCCTGCCGGTCACGGTGATTTGCGACATGCTCGGCATTCCCGAAGGCGACCGCGACTATTTCCTGGCGAACTCGCGCGTCGGCGGCAGGCTGCTCGATCCGGTGCCCTTGACGCGCCAGGAGATCGATGCCGCAAACCAGGAGAACCTCACGATCGCCGACTATTTCCGCAAGTTGTTCGACTTGCGGCGGCGCCAGCCCGGCGAGGACTTGACCACGCAGCTGGTGCAGGCCGAGGACGAAGGCGGCAAGCTCACCGAGGAAGAGCTGACGGCCAACATCATCCTGCTGTTCGGCGCCGGGCACGAGACCACGGTAAACCTCATCGGCAACGGCCTGCTCGCCTTGCATCGCAATCCGGACCAACTTGCCTTGCTCAAGGCCCGTCCCGACCTGATCGGGACCGCCATCGACGAATTCCTGCGCTACGATTCGTCGGTGCAGCTCACGGGGCGCACGGCGGTCAGCGACGTCGACGTCGGCGGCACGCTTATTCCGAAGGGAGCTTCGGTGTTGAGCCTGCTCGGCGCCGCCAACCGCGATCCGGCGGCATACCCGAACCCCGACAAGCTCGACATCACGCGGCAAAACGTCAGGCCCATGTCGTTCGGCGGCGGCATCCACTATTGCCTGGGCGCGCAACTCGCGAAGATCGAGGCGGAGATCGCGATCACCGAGCTCCTGAAACGCCTGCCGGACCTGAAGCTCGACGACGCCAATAACCCGGAATGGCGGCCGACCTTCGTCTTGCGGGGCCTGGCGCGCCTGCCGGCCAGCTGGTAGCCGGACCCGCCCGCCCATTCGGGAACATGCCCGCGGATCGGCTCGACGCCTGGATCGACGCACATTGCGCGCTCTGGCGCACGCGTGGCTTCGACACGGCGCTCGGCGGTTTTCACGAGCGGCTTGGCGCCGCCGGCGATCCGCTGCCGATGCCGCAGCGCCGGCTCATGGTGCAGTGCCGGCAGATCTACGTTCATTGCCGCGTCGCGAGCGAACTCGGCGGGCGCGACGGCCTGGACGAGGCGGCGCGGGCATTTGCGTTGGTATCGAAACGCTTTCACGACGAACGAAACGGCGGGTTCTATTTCAGCATTGCACCCGATGGCGCGCCCTATGATCGCACCAAGGACCTCTATGCCCATGCCTTCGTGCTGGTCGCCGTGGCGGCCGTTCATCGCGCGACCGCCGATCCGGCGGCGCGCCGTCTGGCGAGCGAAGCTACAGAAATGCTCGAGCAGCGCTTCGCCGCCGCCGTCGATCGTGGATATGCCGAGCGCATGACCGAAGACTGGCGGCGGATTTCCGGACCGCGTCTGCAAAACCCGCACATGCATCTGATGGAGGGCTTCCTGGCTTTGTCTCAAGCCACTGGCGGTCGCGAGTTCGAATCCTATGCCGGCAACCTGCTCGCGTTGTTCGATGAACGCATCTACGACAAGACGACGCATACGGTCGGCGAGCGGTTCGCCGAAGACTGGTCACCGTCGGCGGATCGCGGCGATGTGGTCGAACCCGGTCACCATTTCGAATGGGCGTGGCTGCTGTGGGGCCTTGCCGCGCAATTCGAATGGCGCAGCTCCGCGACGGTTGCGGTGCGGCTGCACGACTGGGCCATGCGGCACGGCATCGACCGGCAAAATGGTGGCGTCTGGGACGAGGCGCGCCGCGACGGCAGCGTCGTGACGGCGAACAAACGCATTTGGCCGCTTTGCGAGGCCATTCGCTCCGTCGCTGCCCGGCTCCGGCAGAACATCGCAACCGACACTGCCGAACGCCGCGTCCTAAGCGGCTTCGTCGATCTGCTGTTCGAGCGCTACTTGAAACCGGACGGCACGTGGATCGAGCAATACGACCGGGACTGGCGGCCGCTCGTCACCGAACTGCCCGGCAGCACCGGCTACCACGTCGTCTCGGCTTTGCTCGATGCGCGGAGCGCGCTTACGCCTCGCTCGCCTTCTCCTCGCTGATGGCGGCTTGGGCCGCGGCCAGCCGCGCGATCGGCACCCGATAGGGCGAGCACGACACGTAGTCGAGTCCGACCTTCTCGCAGAAATACACGGACGCCGGATCGCCGCCGTGCTCGCCGCAAATGCCGAGTTTGAGCGTGGGCCGCGTCTTGCGCCCGCGCGCCGCCGCGATTTTGACCAGTTCGCCCACACCCTCGCGATCCAAGCTCACGAAGGGATCCTGCGGCAGGATGCCTTGCGCGACGTATTCCTCCAGGAAGCTCGCCGCGTCGTCGCGGCTGATGCCGAACGTCGTTTGCGTCAAATCGTTGGTGCCGAAACTGAAGAACTCCGCCGTCTCGGCGATTTCACCGGCCCTGAGCGCCGCGCGCGGAAGCTCGATCATGGTGCCGATCAGATACTTGATCTTTCGGCCGCTTTCGCTGCTCACCGCCTTGGCGACCTCGGCGATGCGGTCCTTCAGGAAATCGAGTTCCGCCTTCGATGCGATCAGGGGGATCATCACTTCGGGCTCGACCGTTCGGCCGCGTTCGCCGCCGACGGCGACCGCGGCCTCGAATATTGCGCGCGCCTGCATCTCGTAGATTTCGGGGAACGTGATGCCGAGGCGGCAACCGCGATGGCCCAGCATGGGATTGACCTCGTGCAATTGGGCAGCGCGATGACGCAACGAACCGATGTCGACGCCCGTCGCCGACGAAACGGCGGCCAGGTCTTCCTCGGTCTTCGGCAGGAACTCATGCAGCGGCGGGTCGAGCAGGCGGATCGTCACCGGCAGTCCGGTCATGATGCGGAACAGCTCGATGAAATCCTGCCGCTGCATGGGCAAGATCTTGGCCAGGGCCTTGACCCGGCCGTCACGATCGCTGGCCAGGATCATTTCCCGCACGGCGGCGATGCGCGTGTTGTCGAAGAACATGTGTTCGGTGCGGCAAAGGCCGATGCCTTCGGCGCCGAAGTTTCGCGCGGTCTCCGCATCGAGCGGCGTTTCGGCATTGGCGCGCACCTTGAGGCGCCGAAGCTTGTCCGCCCAAGCCATGAGCGAGGCGAAATCGCCGGACAATTCCGGCTCTATCGTGGGCACGGCGCCGAGAATCACTTCGCCGGTGGAGCCGTCGATCGTGATGACGTCGCCCTTGCGCACGACGTGATTGCCGGCGGTCATGCTGTTGGCGGCATAATCGATGCGCAACATGCCGGCGCCGGAAACGCAGGGCCGCCCCATGCCGCGCGCCACCACGGCCGCGTGGCTGGTGGTTCCGCCGCGCGCGGTGAGAATGCCCTTGGCGGCGTGCATGCCGTGGATGTCCTCCGGGCTGGTCTCGATGCGGACCAGGACGACGGCCTCGCCCTGGCCGCCGGCCTTCTCCGCATCGTCCGCCGTGAACACCACCTTGCCGCAGGCGGCGCCAGGAGACGCCGGCAGGCCGCGCGCGATCACCTCGCGCGGCGCCGAGGGGTCCGGCGTCGGATGCAGCAACTGGTCGAGCGACGCGGGCTCGATGCGGCCGACGGCTTCGGCCTTGCTGATGAGGCCCTCCTTCACCATCTCGACGGCAATGCGAATGGCGGCCTTGGCGGTGCGCTTGCCGGAGCGCGTCTGCAGCATCCAGAGCTTGCCCTTCTGCACCGTGAACTCGATGTCCTGCATGTCGCGATAGTGCTTCTCGAGCCGCTTGTAGTTGCGCACCAGATCGTCGAATACCTTCGGCATGGCCTCTTCCATCGCTGGAGCTTTCGACCCGGCCGCGTGCTTTTCCGACACCGTCAAGTGTTGCGGCGTGCGGATGCCGGCCACCACGTCCTCGCCTTGGGCATTCACCAGATACTCGCCATAGAACTGCCGCTCGCCGGTGGCCGGATTGCGCGTGAACGCCACGCCGGTGGCGGAGGTTTCGCCCATGTTGCCGAACACCATGGCCTGCACGTTCACTGCCGTGCCCCATTCGGCCGGGATGTTGTGCAGCTGGCGATAGGTGATCGCGCGATGGTTCATCCACGAGCCGAACACGGCCCCGATGGCGCCCCAAAGTTGATCGTGCGGGTCTTGCGGAAACGGCTTACCGAGCTCCGACTGCACCTTCTTTTTGTAGGCGTCGACGATTTCGCGCCAATTTTCCGCATTCAACTCGGTGTCGAGCGAAAGGCCGCGGTCCTCCTTGTGGATCTCGAGCAATTCCTCGAAATGCTCATGGGGAACGCCCAGTACGACGTTGGAATACATTTGGATGAAGCGGCGATAGCTGTCGTAGGCGAAACGCGGATCGCCCGATTGCTCGGCCAGCCCCTCCACGGTCGCGTCGTTCAGGCCGAGATTGAGCACCGTATCCATCATGCCCGGCATGGAAGCGCGCGCGCCCGAGCGCACCGATACCAGCAGCGGATTGACAGGATCGCCGAACTTGGCGCCGACCTGCCTCTCGACGCGCTTCAGGGCCGCATCGACTTGTTCCCTGAGGTCCGAGGGATATTTCTTGTTCCGGCCGTAGAAGACCGTGCAGACCTCGGTGGTGATGGTGAAACCGGGCGGCACCGGCAATCCCAAATTGCACATTTCGGCCAGGTTGGCGCCCTTGCCGCCCAGCAGATCGCGCATCTTGGCAGCACCTTCGGCCTTGCCGTCGCCGAAGGCGAAGACCCACTTGCCCGCGCGCGCCGCAGCTTTCCTTCCGGTCGCGCGTTTGGCGGGCTTGGCATCTCCGCGTTTCGCGGTCTGCTTGCGACGAGCCTGCTTGGCCATCCTGCTATCCTTCGATTTTCGAAAAATCCGCAATGCGATCAAGCTCACCGCGAATGCGGGCTAAAAGGCAGAGACGGTTCACGCGCAGCGCCGCATCGTCGGCGTTGACGGTCACCTTGTCGAAAAAGTCGTCGACCGGCTTGCGCAGCGTGGCTTGCGCCTGCGCCGCCACGGTGAATTCCTCATGGGCCAGCGCCGCCTCGGCGAGGCCCGCGACCTCGTTCAGCCGCTCGAACAGCTTGCTCTCCTCGGGCAGCCGGATCAGCGCCGGGTCCGGCTGATCGGCGAATTTGCGATCGTCCTTTTTCTCTTCGATGCGCAGAATGTTTGCGGCGCGCCGATAGGCGACCAGAAGGTTGCCTCCGTCGTCGGAACCGAGAAACGCCTTGAGCGCGTCGACGCGCGAAAGGAGCCGGACCAGATCGTCTTCGCCCCCGAGGGCGAAAACGGCCGATACGAGGTCATGGCGCACGCCCTGCTCGCGCAGGTGGACCTTCAGCCGGTCGGCGAAGAATTCCAGCAAATCGGCGGTCGGCGATTTGCCGGCCAGGCCGAGATTGGCGGCGTGAAGGTCGTAGGCCTTGTCGAACACGCGGGCGAGCGGCAGCCGCAGTTTATTTTCCAGAACGATGCGGATCACGCCGAGCGCGGCGCGGCGCAGCGCAAAAGGATCCTTCGATCCGGTCGGCTTCTCGTCGGCGGCAAAGAAGCCCGCGAGCGTATCGAGCTTGTCGGCCAGAGCCGCGACGATGCTGGTAGGCGCCGTCGGGCACCGATCGTTTGGCCCGAGCGGCGAATAGTGTTCCGCGATCGCTTCGGCCACGTCCGCCGGTTCGCCGTCGTTGCGCGCATAGTACCGGCCCATGACGCCCTGAAGCTCGGGGAACTCGCCCACCATGCCGGAGGTCAGATCGGCCTTGGCGAGACGCGCCGCTCGTTGGGCATGCCGGGCGTCGGCGCCGGGGACATGCTCCGCGATCGGGCGCGACAGCTGCTCCATGCGCTCGACCTTCTCCGCAAGGGTCCCAAGCTTGGCATGGAAGACGATGTCCTTGAGCGCACGCACACGCGATTCGAGGCTTGTCTTGCGGTCCTGGTCCCAAAAAAACTTGGCGTCGGCAAGGCGGGCGCGCAGGACTGTTTGGTTGCCGGCCACGATCTGCTTGCCGCCGTCGTCGGCCATCATATTGGCCACCAGGACGAACCGGGGCGCCAACTTGCCGTCCTTGGTCTGCAGCGAGAAGTATTTTTGATGCGCGCGCATGGCCGTGGTCAGCACCTCGCGCGGCACGTCCATGAATGCTGTATCGATGCTGCCGACCAGCACCACGGGCCATTCCACGAGACCCGTGACTTCGTCGAGCAGGCCCGCATCCTCGACCAGCGTCAGGTTTTCGGCCGCCGCCGCCAGCGTCACGTCGTTCGCGATGGACTGCCGCCGCTCGGCCGCATCCAGCATCACGTAGTTGGCGCGCAATTTCGCCTGGTAGTCGCCGAAATCGCTGACGCGGATGCTGCCGGCCCCCATGAAGCGGTGCCCGCGCGTCACGTCGCCCGACGCGATATGGCCGATCTTGATCGGCAGCGTCTTGCCGGCGAAAAGGCACAACACGCTTTGCAGGGGGCGCACCCAGCGGAGTTCGTTGCTGCCCCAACTCATTGCCTTCGGCCACGGCAGCGCCAGCACGGCGGACGGCAATATTTCCGACAGCACCGCCGCGCTCGCACGGCCCTTCTTGTGCACGACCGCGAAGTAGAACACGCCTTTGCCTGTGTCGCGCTGTTCGGCCGCGGCGACTTCGGCAAGCCCGGCCGCCTTGAGAAAACCTTCCACCGCCTTTTCCGGCGAGCCGACGCGCGGACCTTTGCGCTCTTCCGTGACGTCGGGCTGCGCTTCAGGCAGACCCTCGACGACCAGCGTCAAGCGCCGCGGCGTCGAAAAGGCACGTGCGCTCGAGAATTTCAATCCGGCGCCTAGCAAGGCCTCGCCGACCAGGCGTTTCAGGTCGTCCGCCGCGCGCGTCTGCATGCGGGCGGGGATTTCCTCGGACAGCAGCTCCAACAGCAGTTCGGCCACCGACTTATGCTCCGCCCGCCGGCAAGTGGCCGCGCCCGCGCAGCCATTGCTCGCAGCATGCCTTGGCGAGCGCACGCACTCGCCCGATATAGGCGGCGCGCTCGGTCACGCTGATGACGCCGCGCGCGTCAAGCAGATTGAAGGCATGGCTTGCCTTCATGCACTGATCGTAAGCCGGAAGCGCGAGGCCTGCCTCGATCAACCTGGCGCATTCCTTCTCGGCATCGGCGAAATGGCGGAACAAGAGCTCCGTATCCGCCCGCTCGAAGTTGTAGGCGGAGAACTCGCGCTCGGCCTGATGATAGACTTGGCCATACGTGAATCCGCGGCCGTTGTAATCGAGATCGAAGATGCTCGACTTGCCCTGGATGTACATGGCGAGGCGCTCGAGGCCATAGGTGATTTCGCCGGATACGGGCTTGCAGTCGAAACCACCGACCTGCTGGAAATAGGTGAATTGGCTCACTTCCATGCCGTCGCACCAGACCTCCCAGCCGAGGCCCCAAGCGCCCAGCGTCGGACTTTCCCAGTCGTCCTCGACGAAACGCAGATCGTGATTGCGTGGCGTGATGCCGAGCTCGGCCAAGCTCGCGAGGTAGAGCTCCTGAATGTCGTCCGGAGATGGCTTCAGGATCACCTGGAACTGGTAGTAGTGCTGCAGCCGGTTCGGATTTTCGCCGTAGCGTCCGTCCTTCGGACGACGCGAGGGCTGAACGTAGGCGGCGCTCCAGGGTTCCGGCCCAAGCGCGCGCAGCGTGGTGGCCGGATGGAAGGTGCCGGCGCCCATTTCCATGTCGTAGGGCTGCAGGATGACGCAGCCTTGCCGGGCCCAATACCCCTGCAGGCGAAGGATCAAGTCCTGGAAGGAGAGTGTGGCGGGGCTAATGGGAACATCCGCCATGAATCGCGTCCGGCGCTGGGATTTCGCGGCGCACCATAACCAGCGGTCCGGGCACGGTCAAGTTGCGCCCGCGATCGGTCACGCGGAAGGATTGCGCTTGCGAAGCAGGTACTTGTGAGTTCCGTCCAGGACCAATTCGCGGCGCTGGTTATGGATGGTGGCGCGGAGCGTCGCCACGCCTGTCGTGCGTTGCGCCTTGAGGTCGACGATCTCCAGCATCGGATAGAGCGTATCGCCCGCGTAGACGCCCTTCAGGAAGCGCGCCGAAACTTCGACGAATCCGATCAGGGATTCGCCGATCACGTGCGGAAAGATGCCGGCGCCGGCGGCCGTATGGCTCAGCACCTGCAGGCCGTGGGCCAGCAAATCGTCGTGACCTTGGGCGCGACAATACTCCCGATCATAGTGGATCGGATGATTGTCGCCGGAGACCGCTTGAAACGCGCTGAAATGCGCCTCGGTGACCGTCCGCGCCGGGATATAGAACTGCTGCCCGAGACGCAGATCCTCGAAGTAACTGGCGTCGGCGAAGCGATGTCGCGCGGGATCGAAAGTGTCGGTCATTCTGGTCTCGTCAGCGGCGATAGGGGCAGTCGGCCCGCGAACAGGCGCTGGGCTTCGTAGCGGAGATGTATGTGCCGCAGACCCGGCATTGCGTCATGTCCTCCGCGTCGATCACGTCGCGGCCCGCGGCTCCGCCGTCGCCCGCGGCACCGCCGGCACTGCCGGCGGACCCGCCGCCGGTGAATGCGCGAAACAGAAACCACACCGCCGCGATGAGCAGCGCCAGCAGCAGAAGTTTGCCAAGGCTGAAGCCGAGCATGTGCGCTTGTACGGGCCGTTACCGACCGGGGTCAAGTCAATCGTGTGACAAGGATCGGTGGCGATGGGTCCGGGCGCAACCCTCTAGAGCCCGTAACGCGCCCAAAGGGCGCGCCCTTCCGCGGCTGCCAGCAAGTCTTCGATCCAAAGCGACGGCACCGGCGCTGAAAATCCGAGGCGGCGCCTGAGCCAGCCGCCGCCTTCGGCCACCGGCTTGAGCTTCACCTTGTCGCCGAAACGCGCGCGCATGACCGACCTGAGGTCGCCCAGGCCGTCAATCAGGCCCGCTTCCAGCGCGCGCCGCCCGGTGAATATATCGCCGCTAAAGGTACCGTTGCCTTCGGGATCGACCAGTTTGGACCCGCGCCGTTCGCGAACCATAGCGACGAAGCTTTCGTAGATTTCCTTTTGCAGGCGTTCGAGCCGTGCGACCTCTTCGGGGCGTTCCGGTTTGAAGGGATCGAGCAGGCTCTTTCGTTCGCCTTGCGTATGAACGCGGCGTTCGATGCCGAAACGCGCAATCATATCGGCGAAGCCGAAACCGGACGAGATCACGCCGATGGAGCCCAAAATGGAATTGGGATCGGCGAAAATTTCGTCCGCCGCCAGGGCCAGCCAGTAACCGCCCGATGCCGCCACATCCTCGGCGAAGGCGAAGACCGGCACTTTCTTCTCCTGGGCAAGTTGGCGGATGCGGCTCTGGATCAGCGCCGATTGCACCGGCGAGCCGCCGGGCGAATTGATGGCCAGCGCCACGGCTTTGACGTCTTTGGTTTCGAACGCGCGTTCGATCATGCGCGCCATACCGGACAAGCTCAGCGTCCCGGCGCGAAGCGGCAGGTTCGACGCGGCGATTATGCCGGACAAGCGGAGCACCGCGACCACGGCCGGTGGATTGCGGAACCGTTCGATCGGCAGTTTGGCAAGCAGGGTGCGAATTCTTAAGGGCATGGGCAACAGATAGACCATGGCCGCGCCGGCGACAACAGGACAGGAAGGCGGCCCCGCTAAAGCAAAGTGAGCGCCTCGCCGCCGCGCAACACCCGCTGCGCCGCTTCCGTATACGTTGAGCCGCCGCCGTGCAGCACCAGGCCGGGCACCAGCCTGAGCGCCGCACCCGATCCCGCGCGGGCCTGCAAAATGAAGCGTTTGGCCGGTTTGCCGCCGCCCGGCCACAAAGGAAACAAGACGATCCCTCCGAACCTGCGCCGGCAGGCCGCGATCAGATCGTCAAGGCGTTCGGTGCGGCAGATGACGGTCACGCTGCCGCGCGGCTTCACCATGCGGGCGGCGGCGCGCATCCAGATCTCCAGAGCATCGGGCGCCGCCAATCGCGCCATGCGTCGTGAGGCGTCCGGAGCCGGGGACGCCCGCCCGGCGGCAAAGAACGGAGGGTTCGCCATGACATGGTCGAAGCTCGCCCCCGTCACGCTCCGGGGCGGTGCCGCAATATCGCCGAGAATGACCGCTGCCCGGGTTGCGAGCCCGTTACGTTCGATGTTGAGTCGCGCGAATTCGACGGCTTTGGCTTCGAGCTCGATTCCGGTGACCGAGACGCCAACCACTCGGCGAGCCAGGCACAGCATCGCGGCGCCGGTGCCGCAGCCGAGTTCCAGCACGTGCTGATTGCCCTTGGCCGGCACGGCGGCAGCCAGCAAAACGGCATCGGAACCGGCCCTGGCGCCGGCAGCCGGCTGGCGCAGCATCAATTGGCCGCCGAGCAGCGCGTCGTCGGTTCCCGCACGCGTCACGCCGATGCCGCCACGCCCGCTTCCGCCAACAGGCGGCGCGCCCGCTCCGCGTCGCCCGCGGACACCATGAGCCGTCGCGGAAACGCGGCGATCGACCCCTCGACGATGCTGATGTTCTGATCGAAGACGAACGTTTCGATTTCCGCCTCCGCCAGAAGGGCCGTCGCGAAGGACAACAGCACCGCGTCATTGGTTCTGAGCAGTTCAACCATTTGTGCTCCGCGGAACCCCGGCCCCTGCCGGGGTCCCCTTGACCCGATTGTGCGGGGCACTATGCTCCCTGCAAAGCCCGCGTGAGGCAATACTGACAGGGAGCGTTACGTGGCTGTCGTCGTCTCGCTGGA
Source organism: Candidatus Cybelea sp. (assembly GCA_035632095.1). GTDB lineage: Bacteria > Pseudomonadota > Alphaproteobacteria > Ferrovibrionales > Ferrovibrionaceae > DASQHM01. Next base: position 15,382 of record DASQHM010000042.1, read on the forward strand.
AGGCCGCGCGGCCGTCCGCAAGCCTAGTCTCGATGCGTTGCACCGCCTGGTCCGCGACGACCTGGCGCAGGTGAACCGCATCATTCTCGACCGCATGTCGAGCAAGGTCGAGCTCATTCCCGAGCTTGCAGGTCACATCATCGCATCCGGCGGCAAGCGCCTCAGGCCGATGCTCACCTTGGCGGCGGCGCGCATGTGCGGCTACCCGGGCGACCGCCACCTCGAACTGGCGGCGTGCGTCGAATTCATCCACACGGCGACCCTGCTGCATGACGACGTGGTCGACGAAAGCGATCTGCGGCGCGGCAGCGCCACTGCCAATGTCGTGTGGGGCAATCAGGCGTCGGTCCTGGTCGGCGATTTTCTGTTCACTCGCGCATTCCAGCTTATGGTGGCGGACGGCTCGCTCGAGGTCTTGCGCATTCTCGCCAACGCGTCCGCCGTGATTGCCGAAGGCGAGGTGATGCAGCTGGTCACGTCGAACGATACCGCGACCTCGGAAGACGCCTACTTGGACGTCATCGCGTCGAAGACCGCGGCCCTGTTCGCCGCGGCGTGCCGGGTCGGCGCCGTCGTCGCGGACCGGCCGAAGGTCGAGGCGGAAGCGCTGGAGGGCTTCGGCCGCAATCTCGGCATCGCCTTCCAGCTCGTGGATGATGCGCTCGACTATTCCGCGCGCCAGGCGACGCTCGGCAAGAGCATCGGCGACGACTTCAAGGAGGGAAAGATCACGCTTCCCGTGGTGCTGGCCTATCGCCGGGGCGACGAGACCGAGCGCTTCTTCTGGCGGCGGACGCTCGAAATCCTCGACCAGAAGGACAGCGACCTAGCGGAAGCCCAGGCGCTGATGGAGAAGCATGGCGCGCTCCGCGACACCATCGAGCGGGCGCGCCACTACGGCGCCAAGGCGCGCGATGCGCTGGCGCTGTTCCCCGAAAGCGAAATCAAGCAGGCGCTTTCCGAAGCCATCGAGTTCTGCATCGAGCGCGCCTATTAGACCGGCCGGCGGCGGCAGCCGGAAGACGCGGTTGCGGCGGCCGGCCCGAGACGGTATACAGGCCGCCGCCATCGACGGAGTGTAGCTCAGCCTGGTAGAGCACTAGCTTCGGGAGCTAGGGGCCGGTGGTTCGAATCCACTCACTCCGACCAGCCTTTTGAGCGGCGACGCAACGCCTCAACCGCCCGCCACCGGGGCCCACAGCACGTCCTCGATGCTTCTGGCCCCCGTCGCCAGCATGACCAGCCGGTCGAAGCCGAGCGCTATGCCGGCGCTTTCCGGCAACCCGGATTGGAGCGCGGCGAGAAAGTCCTCGTCGATCGGATACTCGATGCCGTACAGCCGCCGCTTGAGCGCCTGATCCCGGAGGAAGCGGCGGCGCTGTTCGTGCGCATCGGTCAATTCGCCAAAGGCGTTCGCGAGTTCAAGGCCACAGACGTAGAGCTCGAATCGCTCGGCCAAGCGGGGATCCTCGGGGCTGGGCCGCGACAGCGCTGCCATGTGCACGGGATAGTCGATCACCGCCGTCGGATGCGGGCTGCCGATTTTGGGCTCGATGCGCTCAAGAAAGACGCGAAAGAACACGTCATCCCAAGTGTCGGCCGATGTGGTGCGAACACCCGCTTGCGCGGCGAGATCGCGGAACCGGTTCGCATTCGGCGTGCCATCCGCATCGATCGTTGCCAACAGATCGAGACCGGCATGTTTGCGAAACGCCTCGGCGACGCTCATCACCTCGATCGGCCCGGAATCCGCAGCCCGGCCCTGCCAGCGAAATCCGGCGCTGCCGGCGGCGCTCAGCGCCGCGCCAAGCACGTGCCGGCAATCCTCGATCAAGTCTCGGTAGCCGGCGCCCGGGCGGTACCACTCCAGCATGGTGAACTCGGGATGATGGGTGGCCGAGCGCTCGCCGTTCCGCCATACGCGGGCCAATTGAAAGATCGGCCCGGCGCCCGCCGCCAGCAGCTTTTTCATGGCGAATTCCGGCGAGGTGTGCAGGTAAAGCGCCCGAGCCTCGGCACCCGGCGTTTCCAGCTCGGTCGCGAAGGCCCGCAGATGCGGCTCCATGCCCGGCGAGACCTGCAGGGCGGGCGTTTCGACCTCGGCGAATCCGGCCGCGCGGAACCATGCGCGAAGCGCTTCGGCAATGCGCTGGCGCGCTTCGAGATAGGGACGCCGGCGGGCCAGGGCTTGCGGCGTCCACCAAGTCTCACTCGAGGCCATCGTTTCGCTCGAAATGCTGGAAAATCCGCCGTTTTCCGGCGTTGTGGCCCAAGGGTCGGCCTGCTAGTGTACCGGCCGTTTTGCAGCACCATAAGGCACAGCCTGATCCATGAAAGTCAACGCGAGCGCGCTACGCCCAGGCAACGTGGTGGAACATTTGAACCGTCTATGGGTGGTGGCGAAGGCACAGAACGTGACGCCCGGCAAAGGCGGCGCTTTCATGCAGGCGGAGTTGCGCGACATCCGGGCGGGCACCAAGCGAGACGAGCGCTTCCGCTCGACCGAGCAGGTGGAGCGCGTGACCCTCGACGACCGCGAGTACCAATATCTCTACAAGGACGGCGACGCCTACGCCTTCATGGACACGGAGACGTTCGAACAGATCACCGTGCCGGCGGAAGTGATCGGCGAGCCTGCGGTGTTCCTGCAAGAAGGCATGAAGTGCAACATCCGCACCTTCGAAGGCACGCCCTTGGTGGTCGAGATGCCGCAGACCGTGGTCATGGAAGTCGTCGAAGCCGATCCGGTGGTGCGCGCGCAGACCGCGGCGTCGTCCTATAAGCCGGCGAAACTCGAAAACGGCGTCCGGGTCATGGTGCCGCCGCATATCGCCTCCGGCACCAAGATCGTGATCAATATCGCCGAGGGCACCTACCTCGAGCGCTACAAGGGTTGAGCGGGCCAGGACTCCGCAGCCTGCCCGGAACGGCGCGTGTTGAGCGCCTCGCGATGCAGAATGTAAAGTCCGCTCGCGATCACCACGCCGACCCCGGCGAAGGTGAGCGCATCGGGGAAATCGCCCCAGACGAACCAGCCGATCAGCGTACCCCATAGGATCATCACGTAGTCGAAGGGCGCCACCACCGATACGGGCGCCAGGCGATAGGCTTGCGTCAGGCAAAGCTGCGCCAAGCCGCCGATGATCCCGACGCCGGCGAGCAGAAACGCGTCCAAGGGTCCGGGCGAGACCCAGACGAACGGCATGGCGATCCCGCTGCAGAGCGTCGAGAACAGGCTGAAATAAAACACGATGGCGCCGGCGCTTTCCGTGGTGGAGAGCTTGCGGATTTGGATCATGGCCAGGGCGTAGAGGAACGTCGCCCCGAGCGCGATCAGCGCCGGCGGCGAGACCGCCCCCTGGCCCGGCCGGATCATCAGCATCACGCCGGCGAAGCCGACGATCACCGCGCCCCAGCGGTGCAGCCCCACCTTTTCCGCCAATAGCCAGACCGACAAGGCCGCCATGAAGATCGGCGCGCCGAAGCCGATGGCGATCGCGTCCGCAAGCGGCATGGCGCCATAGGCGTAGAAGAAGCCCAGAAGCGACGCGAAGCCGATGGACGAGCGCCAGAAATGCCCGCGGAGCCGCTTGGTCTTGAGCTCGGCGAGGCCGCGCCCGTTCAGGGCGATCAAAGCGGCGGCGACGGCAAGCGCGCCCACGCTGCGGCAAAAGGCGATCTGCACGGTCGGAAAGCCGGCCGACAGCCATTTCACCATGCCCTCCATCACCGCGAAGATGACGTCGCCCAGCAGCACGAAGGCGATGCCGTTGAGCGTTGCGCGTCGGGACACCTCGGGTGCCGGAACTGCGATGGTCATGGAGACTGCCCGCGAAATAAGACGACCCGGCTCAAGCGAGCCGGGCCGGTGCGCTGAAGCGGGATGTTATCAGAACGACAGCGGATCGGTCACTCGCACCCAGCGTCCCTGATGCACCACGAACAGCATGGATTGCATGGTGCTGAGGTGCTTCGTCGGCGAGAAGCTTTGCTCCGGCCCGCCGAAGATATCGCGATAGCCGTTGATGCTCTCCAGCGCCTGCACCAGACTCTTGGTCGTCAGATCGGGGCCGGCGCGGTCGAGGGCAAAGACGACGAAGTCCATGAACACATAGCCGAGCGCCGAAGCAATGGTCGGATCGGTGCCGTATTTCGCCTTGTAGGCGTCCATCCACGCCAGCACCTGCGGCGACGCGTTGTCGCGGTAGGGCGGGTTGATCTGGCCCATAGTGTAATAGCCTTCGGTGACGCCGCCCTGGGCGCCGGACACGGCGAGATCGTAGCTGGCCGAGGTTCCGATCATCTCGACATTCCAACCCATCTTGCGGGTTGCGGCGTAAGGGATGATCGAATCCCTGACGATGGAACCCATGGCGATCAGATCGCAACCGGCGGCGCGAAGTTTGGTGAGCTGGGAGGTGAAATCCGTATCCGTCGGCTTGTCGGTCGCCGTCTCCACTAGCGGCTTGTTCAGCGCCTTGAGTTCGTCCTGCACGCCCTCGAGGATTTCCTTGCCGAAGTCCGTATCCTGATAGAACACGCAGACCTTGCTGCGGTTGTTCTGCGCCATCAGATACTTCACGCCGGCGCGGATTTGGTGGTAGTACGGCGCGGCCGCCGAGAATTTCAGCGGATGGAACGGCTCGTACATTTGCCGCGCCGCCGAAACGGGAAACAGGTTCGGGACGCCTGCCGCGAACAGCTCCGGCATCACAGCGTTGTTCATGGGCGTGCCGGCGCCGCCGACGATGGCGAACACATGATCGAGGTTCACCAGCTTGTTGACGGCCTGGACCGCCTTCGGCACCTGGTATTGCGTATCCTCGATGACGAGGCGGATTCTGCGGCCGTATATGCCGCCGGCGGCATTCACCTCGTCGGCGCGAAGCCGGAACGAATTTGTCGTGCCCACCCCGAAGGTGGCACCCGGCCCGCTAAGGTCGGTGTGCACGCCGAACAGAATCTCGGTGCGGCTCACGCCTTGAGTCTTCCAGACGACCTTGTCGGCCGCGGTGGCCGGCACTGCCGCGAGTGCCGCAGCAGCCAAGGAAACGGCAACGATTGCCGCACGCGCCTTATGCATGGCGATCCTCCCGGACATTCCACACACGTCGAACACCGGACGCTCGGCTGTTTCGGCAACGGCAGGGCGGCCGCAGACCAGCCGCCCTGCCGCGCGCCTAGCTTACGCGATCAATAGATCACCGGGTCGGTGACCCGCGTCCAGCGTCCGCTCTTCACTTGGGCGACGAACGAGGAATTGGCGCCTTGGTGCTTCGTCGCACTGTAGCTTTGCGTCGGGCCGCCGAAGATATCCCGATAGCCGTCGATCGACTCCAAAGCCTTGATGAAGCTGTCGGTCGTCAGGTTGGTCCCCGCACGGTCGAGAGCGATGACGGTCAAGTCCATCGCCACGTAGCCATAAACGGCGCCGATGTTCGGATCCTGGTTGAACTTAGCCTTGTAGCGATCGAACCAGTTGGCGACCGTCGGCGAAGCGGTGTCGCGGTAGACCTGCTCGGTCAGGCCCATGGCGTAGAAGCCTTCGGTGACGCCGCCCGGCACGCCGGCGACGATCTGGTCGTAGGTCGCCGCGGAGCCGAGGAAGTCCACGTCGGTCCAGCCGGTCTTGCGTGCCGTCGAATACGGAATGATCGTGTCGCGCACGATCGTGCCCATGCCGACGAGGTCGCATTTGGCGGCGCGGAGCTTGGTGATCTGGGGCGTGAAATCCTGGTCCGTCGGCTTGTGGGTCACGGATTCGACGAGCGGAATCTTCATCGCCGCCGCCTGGTCGCGCATGCCCTCGTACACCTCCTTACCGAAGTCGGTGTCCTGATACATCATGCAGATCGACTTCTTGCCCTTGTGTTCGACCATCCACTTCAGGCCGGAGCGCATTTCGTCGTAGTAGGACGCGGCGCCGTAGAACTTGAGGCGGTTGAAGGGCAGATACATCTGCCGCGCGGCCGAAAGCGGGAACAGGTTCGGCACGTTCTCCTTAAACTGGTCGTCGAACACCGCCATGTTCATCGGCGTCCCGAGCGGGGCCACCATGGCGAAGATGTGGTCGCGGTGCAGCAGCTTGTTGACTGCCTGCACGGCGCGCGGCACCTGGTATTGGTTGTCCTCGATGATGACGTGGATCTTGCGGCCGTGAATGCCGCCGGCCTCGTTCACTTCGTCTGCCCGCATGCGGACCGCGTTGGCGGACGACACGCCGTAGGACGCGGCGACGCCGGAAAGGTCGGTATGCATGCCAAGCACGATTTCGGTCTTGGTCACGCCGTGCACGCTCATGGCATCGGCGGCGTTTGCGGTGGCCATGCCCCCGGCCAAACCCACGCCGAATCCAAGGCCAAGTGCGCAGGCTGACAGCCACGACTTGCTCATCATTTCCTCCCTGGTTGACGGCGCCGCAGACCTCCCAACGTCCCTCGAGCGGCGCCTGATCGCATCACTATACAGGCTGCGCCAAATCCCGATGACGGGAAATTTGCCACTTCCTTGAAAGGCGGCCGTTTTCGGCTTAGCTTTGATCTGAAAGCGTTTTCAACAGGATGTGGTCGCAATGGATTTCCACCCGAAAGCAACACCAACGCGCCTTGGCATCGGGGAAATCCATATTCATGCCTGCCTCAATCACGCTATCCGGCCTTGCGTGGTCCACGCCTGACGGCGGGCCGCTCTTTTCCAACCTTGATCTGAGCTTCGACGCCGACCGGACCGGGCTTGTCGGCCGGAACGGCGTGGGAAAGTCCACGCTTTTGAAACTGATTTGCGGCCAACTGACGCCCCAAACCGGCACGGTCTCCGTCACCGGCGCGTTGGGCGTGCTGCGCCAGGCCGTCCGGCTGGCACCTGGGGAAACGGTCGCGGACCTGTTCGGCGCGCAGGAAGGGCTGGCCCTGCTCCGCCGCGTGGAAGCCGGCACGGCCCGTGCCGAGGAACTTGGCCTCGCCGATTGGACTCTGGAAGCGCGCATGGCTTCCGCTCTCGGCCGCCTCGGGCTGGATACGCCGCCCGAAACGCCCATGGCGGCGCTTTCGGGCGGACAACACACGCGGGCCGCGCTGGCCGCCCTCGTCTTCGCGGAGCCCGATTTCATCCTGTTGGACGAACCGACCAACAACCTCGACCGGGACGGTCGCGATGCGGTGATCGGACTGCTCGCGAACTGGCGCGCCGGGGCGATCGTGGTCAGTCACGATCGGGAATTGCTCGAAACCATGGATGCCATTGTCGAGCTGTCCTCGCTAGGCGCCACGCGTTACGGCGGCAACTGGAGTCACTATCGCGAGCGCAAAGCCGTGCAGCTTGCGGTGGCGCGGCAGGATCTGGCGAACGCCGAAAGGCGCGTCGCAGAAGTCGCGCAAAGCGCTCAAGCGACGGCGGAGCGAAAGGCCCGCAAGGATCGCGCCGGGCAAAGGAAGCGCGCAAAGGGCGACATCCCGCGCATTCATCTGAACAGCCAGAAGGAACGGAGTGAGAATACGAGCGGCGAAAACGCCCGGCTGGCCGAACGCAGACGCGCGCAAGCGCTCGCCGATGTCGCCTCGGCCCGCGAGCGCATCGAGATCCTTCAGCCGCTATCCGTCGTTCTTTCTCCGACCGGCCTGCCGGCCAACAAGACGGTCCTCCGGATCGACGGCGCAAGCGTTGGCTATGCGCCGGATCGGCCGGTCATCGGCGACTTGTCATTCGCAATCGTCGGGCCGGAGCGCATTGCCGTCACCGGGCCGAACGGTTCCGGCAAAACGACGTTCCTCGCGCTCGTCACGGGACAATTGCGGCCGTGGGCCGGAACCGTGCGGGTCATGACCGATTTCGCCATGCTCGACCAGCAGGTCGGCCTGCTCGATCCATCGGCGTCGATCCGGGACAATTTCCGGCGCATCAACCCGGAGGCGGACGAAAACGCCTGCCGGGCCGCTCTTGCGCGGTTCATGTTTCGGGCCGACGCGTCGCTACAGCCGGTGGCCCGCCTAAGCGGCGGGCAGGTGCTGCGGGCGGGGCTCGCCTGCGTACTCGGAGGAACAAGACCGCCCCCGCTCCTGATCCTCGATGAACCGACGAACCACCTGGATATGCACTCGGTCGAAGCGGTCGAGGCCGGCTTGCGGGCCTATGACGGCGCGCTGCTGGTCGTCAGCCACGACGAGGCCTTTCTCGAAGCCATCGGGGTTTCGCGCCGCTTGGAGCTTGCTCCTCGCCGGTGACGGCCGAATGCTCCAGCCGCGTCGGGCGGCGGGCCGGAAAACACGAATGGCGCCGGGGCATGTAACCCCGGCGCCACCGGCGACATCCGCTTGCGCGGCGGCGGTATCAGTAGCCGATCGGATCGGTGAGCGAAATCCACTTGCCGCCCTTTACCTCGGCGACGAAGGACGAATTGGCGCCCTGGTGCTTGGTCGCGCTGAACGACACGTTTCCGGCGCCGAAGATGTCGTGATAGCCGTCGATCGACTCCAGGCCCTTGATGAACGTTTCCGTGTTCAAGTTGTTCCCGGCGCGATCAAGCGCAATCACCACCACGTCCATCAGCACCCAGCCGTAAACGGCGCCGATGTTCGGGTCGGAACCGTATTTCGCCTTGTACTTGTCCATCCAGGCGAGCACTTCGGGTTTGGAGGATTCGCGATAGGGAATGGGATCGAGCCCCATGGCATAGAAGCCGTCGGTCACGCCGCCTTGAGCGCCGGCCACCGTCTGGTCGTAGCTCGACGAAGCGCCCAGGAAGTCCACGTTGGTCCAGCCGATTTTGCGGGCCGAGGAGTACGGGATGATCGCATCGCGCACGATCGTGCCCATGCCGATCAGATCGCACTTCGCGTCGCGCAGCTTGGTGATCTGGGCGGTGAAGTCGGTGTCGGTCGGTTTGTGGGTCGTGACTTCGGCCAGCTTCATGTTCAATGCCGCCACTTCGTCCTTGATGCCGGCGAACACTTCGGCGCCGAAGTCGGTGTCCTGATACATGGCGCAGATGTTTTTCTTGCCTTTCTGCTCCACCATCCATTTCACGCCGGCGCGCATCTGGTCGTAGTACGTGGCGGCCAGCGCGAATTTCAGATGATTGAACGGCAGGAACATCTGCCGGGCCGCCGTGATCGGGAACATGTTCGGCACATTGGCCTTTAGCTGCTCGTCGAAGACCGCGTTGTTCATCGGCGTGCCGAGGCCGGCAACCATGGCGAAAATATTGTCGCGGTTGATCAGCTTGTTGACCGCCTGCACCGCCTTCGGAACCTGGTATCCCGTGTCCTCGACGACGAGCTTGATCTTGCGGCCGTGGATGCCGCCGGCCGCGTTGACTTCGTCGATGCGCAGCCGAACCGCGTTGGTGACCGGAACGCCGAACGACGCCGCGACGCCCGACAGGTCGGTGTGGCTGCCGAGCACGATTTCGGTCTTGGTGACGCCGCGAACCTTCATGTCGTCGGCCCACGCGCCGCCTGCCGCGCCGACGCCGAGCGCCGCCGAACCGAGTATCAACCTGGTTACAAAGCCTGCACGCATCACAATCCTCCCTCCTGGCCGCCCCGGGCTATCGTCGCGCCCGAAAGCGGCAATGTTGAACGTCCCGGCGTGAACCGCTCACGCCTCCTGATACATGGAATCGATCAGATCCTTGTACTTCTGATTCACGAGCTTCCGCTTGAGCTTCATGGTCGGCGTCAGCTCGTCGTCTTCGGCCGTCAGTTCCTGCTCGATCAATCGGAACCGCTTGACGGTCTCCACCCGCGCGAAGTTCTTGTTGACCTTCTCGATCTCGTCGCTGATCAGCGTCTGCACTTCCTTGGCGCGGCAGAGTGACGCGAAATTCGTGAACGGCACATTGTGATCCTGGGCAAACTTCACGACGCTGTCATAGTCGATCATCACCAGGCTGGTCAGGAATTTGCGCCGGTCGCCGATGACGATGGCATCGGAGATGTAAGGCGAGAACTTGAGCTGATTCTCGATCTCCGACGGAGTGATGTTCTTGCCGCCCGCCGTGATGATGATGTCCTTCATCCGGTCGGTGATCTTCACGAAACCTTCGTTGTCGATGAAGCCCACGTCGCCGGTATGAAGCCAGCCGTCGACGACGGTCTCGGCGGTCTTCTGCGGATTGTTGTAGTAACCGAGGAAGACGTGCGGCCCCTTCAGCAGGATTTCGCCTTCCGGCGAAATCTTCACCTCTGTATGCGGTTCGGCGATGCCGACCGTGCCGAGCTTCGTGCGGTTGCCCGGCATGAAGGTCGCCAGCCCGGTGTTCTCGGTCTGGCCGTAGACCTCGCGCATGTCGAGGCCGAGGGCCAGGTACCACTTGATCAGATCGGGCGCGATCGGCGCGGCGCCGGTGCCGAGGAATTGCGCCCGCTCGAGCCCCAGCATCCGCTTGATGTTGGCCAGCACCAGCACGTCGGCGACCTTGAACGCCAGGCGCAATAACAGCGACGGCGTCTCGCCCTTGATGCGCGCGTCGGCGATTTTCATGCCGATGCCCATGGCCAAGCGATAGGCGACCCGTCCGGCCCACGTCGCTTCCTTCATGCGGATGGCGATGCCGGAATAGAATTTCTCCCAGATGCGCGGCACGGCGAAGAACGTGGTCGGCTGCACTTCCCGGATGTTCTCGGGCACGGTCTCGACGCTTTCGGCGAAATTCACCACCGCGCCGGTCCTGAGCGGGACGAACGTGGTGAACGTGCGTTCGGCGATGTGGCAGAGCGGCAGGAACGAAAGCTGCTGGTCGCCCTCGTGCGCCGGGATCAGCTCCTCGCCGGTCACGATCTGGAACAGGATGTTGGAGTGGCTGATCATCGCGCCCTTGGGCGGGCCGGTGGTGCCCGACGTGTAGATCAGGATCGCGAGGTTGTTCGGCTTGGCGCTCTTGACCAGCTCTTCCCAGAGGCCCGGGTGCTGCTTTTCGTGCTCCTGGCCGAGCTTGATGAAGTCATCGAAGCTCATCACCTGCGGATCGCGGAAGTCGCGCAAGCCCTCCATGTCGTAGACGATGATCTTGGCGACCGTCGGGCAGCGTTCACGGACCTCAAGGATCTTGTCGAGCTGCTCTTCGTTCTCCGCAAAGAAGAAGCGTGTGCGCGAATCGTTGACGATGTACTCGACCTGCTTGGCCGAGTCGGTCGTGTAGACGCCGTTGGTCACGCCGCCCACGCCGAGCGTGCCGAGATCGGTATAGAGCCATTCGGGATTGTTCTCGGAGATGATCGAGACCACATCGCCGGTCTTCAACCCGAGCGCCAGCAGGCCGTGGCCGGCCCATTTGGCGCGCTGGCCATATTCGGTCCAGGTGATGGAACGCCAGATGCCGAAGTCCTTCTCGCGGAGCGCGATCTTCGGCCCCCATTCGTGGACCCGCTTCCAGAACACCGCCGGCAAGGTATCGCAGCCCGCCACCTGGGCCGGCGCCGGCGCCTTGTTGAGCTGGATGTTCATGACCGCTTCTCTCCCTATGGCCGCGAGGCGTTCCACCTATTCGCAGCAGTTTACCGCCAAGTCTTGCGTTTCTTCCACCGCCGCTTGCCGCGCACGCCGTGATCCTTGATGCCGAGATAGAACTCCTTGATGTCCTCTTTCTCGAGCAACTTGGCGCATGGATCCGCCATGACGATGCGCCCGACCTCGAGCACGTAGCCGTAGGCCGCCGTATGGAGTGCGACGTTGGCGTTCTGCTCAACCAGCAGGATCGTCGTTCCTTGCTCGCGGTTGATGCGGACGATGATGTCGAAGATTTCCTTCACCAACTTCGGCGACAGGCCGAGCGACGGTTCGTCGAGCAGCATCAGCTTCGGTTTCGCCATGAGCGCCCGGCTGATGGAAAGCATCTGCTGCTCGCCGCCGGAAAGCTGGCCGGCGCGCTGCTCGGCGCGCTCCTTGAGGACCGGGAAATAGTCGAAAACCAAGTCCAGATCGCGCGGGATGCCGTCGCGGTCGTGGCGCGAATAAGCACCCATCATCAGGTTCTCGCGCACGGTCAGGAACGGAAAGACCTCGCGGCCCTCGGGCACATGCCCGATGCCAAGGCGCATCACCTTGTCCGGATCCATCTTCTTGATGTCGCGGCCTTCGAAGATCACGGAGCCCTTTTGCGGGTCCATGACGCCGGAGATGGTCTTGAGGATCGTGGTCTTGCCCGCGCCATTGGCGCCGAGGATGGTGACAATGCCGCCGGCGGGCACCTCGAAGCTCACGCCGCGGATGGCCATGATCGGACCGTAGTAGGTCTCGATGTTGCTGACTTTGAGCAGCGGCTCGGCCATTGCCATCAGCCTCCGAGATAGGCGCGCACCACGTCGGGGTGGCTCTGCACCTCGCGTGCGGTGCCTTCGGCGAGCACGCGGCCGTAGTTCAGCGCCAGCACGCGGTGGGACACTTCGCTCACCAGGTTCATGTCGTGCTCGACCATCAGCACCGTGATGCCGAGATCGTTCTTGATGTCCTGGTTCCAG
>DASQHM010000043.1:0-32000 GCA_035632095.1 Candidatus Cybelea sp.
GACGCACCGGCCGCCCGATGGTGCCGGCGAGGAAGGCCGAGAGCAGCGCCGTCACGGCCAGGATGATGCCGAACAGCTTCAGCACGTTGAGGCGCTCGTTCCGCACCTCCGAGTCGATGTCGCGGCTATCAACGCTCAACAGGACGGCGCCGAGGACCTTGTGCAGGCCTTGCACCGGAACGGCGACGGAGATGATCTTGACGCCGTCGCCGTTGAGCCGCACGGCGCTCGCCGCATCGCCGCCGAGCGCGTAGATCACTTCCTGGTAGTCGTCGCCCTCTTGATCGGGACGCTCCTCGTAGACTGGAAGGTCCTCGCTGGAGGGAAACAGATTGATGACCCAGTTGTACGCGGCCTCGGCCAGCTTGAGTCCCATGCCGGGCTTGTCCGGCGGGGGCAGCACGCGGCTGACCACATTGCGTCCCGCCGCCAGGAGGACGCGGCTGTCGCCGACCAACGTGCCTTCCTCGTCGAACAGGCGCGCGCGCGTGTCGGTCGCCGCGGCCAGGCGGCGGAGGATCTGGCGTGCGGTTTCCGTCGCCAATGTCGGCGTGTCTTCCGGGTTGGCAAGCGCGCTTTCGCCCAAAGCGCCGGCGATCAACTGTCCCTGGGTGTAGAGCGAATCGATGCGTGCGTCGATCAAGCCGCCGCGATACTGGTCGATGTAGAGCAGCGCGCCGACCAAAAGCGCCGGCGCCAATGCATTGATGGCGAGGATGCGGCGGGTGAGCGGGGAGAAAAGTCCGCGGCGGCGCACATGGCGAGACGGCGCCGCCTCCCCCGGCCTTGGCGGCGTCGTATGGGCCGGCGCCGGGTCGGCCACGGGCCGTGTCTCTGAAACGGCTGCCGAAACGCCTTCCGCGACGGGCGAGGCATCTGCTGCCCGTATGCTATCGACCTCCGCCTCCCTCGCCGGATTCGGCGCCGCCTGCAGGCGCATCGCGCGATTACGTCTCCTTGTAGCGGTATCCCACGCCGTAGAGCGTTTCGATCGAATTGAACTCGTTGTCGATCGCCTTGAACTTCTTGCGCAGCCGCTTGATGTGGCTGTCGATGGTGCGGTCGTCCACGTAGACGTTGTCGTCGTAGGCCGCGTCCATCAGCTGGTCGCGGCTCTTCACGTGCCCGGGACGCTGGGCAAGCGCATGCAGGATGAGGAACTCCGTGACCGTCAGCGTGACCGGCTGGTTCTTCCAGCTGCACCAGTGGCGGGCCGAGTCGAGCGTGAGCGGGCCGCGGGCGAGAACCTTGTCGGCGGTGCCTTCCGCGCCCGGCGGCGATTTGGCGAGCTCGGTCCGGCGCAGAAGCGCTCGAATGCGCTCGATCAGCAGGCGCTGCGAGAACGGCTTCTTGATGTAGTCGTCGGCGCCCATCTTGAGGCCGAGAACTTCGTCGATCTCTTCGTCCTTGGACGTGAGCAGGATCACGGGCACATCGGAATTGCGCCTGAGCTTGCCCAGCATCTCCATGCCGTCCATGCGCGGCATCTTGATGTCGAGGACGATAAGGTCGGCCGGCGTCTGCGTCAGGCCGCGCAAGGCCTCGGCGCCGTCGGGAAACGTGCGAACCTTGTATCCCTCCGCCTCGAGCGCCATGGAGATCGAGGTCAGGATGTTGCGGTCGTCGTCGACCAAGGCGATTGTGGACGTCACGAATTCCTCCTAAACCACAGTGACTCTAGCGCAAATTGCAGGCTGCGGCGCGGCGGAATTGTGGCTTGATTCGGGCACCGAGCTTTGCGTCGCCGCCCTTGCGCGAACCGCGCCGCCGGCTCTAGATAACACATGACTTCCGAGACGAGTCCGGCCGCCGCCGCGCGGCAATTGATGCGGAGCCTGCCGAGCGCGACGCTCGCCACGGCGCTTGCCGGCGACGGCTGGCCCTATGCATCGCTCGTGCTGGTGGCGTGCGACCAAGACGCGAGCCCGCTGCTGCTGATCTCGGCTTTGGCCGAGCACACCAAGAACCTGACGGCGGAACCGCGCGTGTCGCTGCTGTTCGACGGCACCGTCGGGCTCGACGAGCGTTTGACCGGCGCGCGGGTCAGCGTGCTCGGCCGCGCGGAGCGAACCGACGACCCGCATCACCGGGCGCGTTTTTTGGCGCGCCATCCGAGCGCCGCAAACTATGCGGACTTCCGGGATTTCGCGTTCTATCGCCTGAACGTCGAACGCGCGCATCTGGTGGCGGGCTTCGGGCGCATCCATTGGATCGCCGGCAGCGAGATCGTCATTCCGCCGGCACCGGCGCTGCGCGAGGCGGAGGCGGAAATCATCGCGCACATGAACGGCGAGCACGCCGACGCGGTGCAGCTCTATGCCGTGCGCCTGCTCGGGCGCGACGGCGGCGGCTGGCGCATGACCGGCTGCGACCCGGAAGGCTTCGAGCTGATGCGCGGAACCGAAATCGCGCGCGTTGAATTTGACCGGAGAGTCGCGGATGCGGAGGCGGCGCGAGCGGAGCTGGTCCGCCTGGTTAAATTGGCTCGCGAGGGGTGAATGCCGCAGTGCACGGCAGCCCTATTGCGCTGCCCGCAGTGCCCGATTATCTTGTCGGCCAACCTCGGATCGACTCGCAATAAGGTTAATTTCAGTAACCATATTAAAGAGTTAGAACCCGCGACCTAGGGAGACATCAGGTGCAGCAGACTCACCGCCCACGCGCCGGGCTTGAGCGCCACGGTATTCGTCACGCCAAGGCCATCCACTGGAATTTGCGGCCCGAAGCGCTCTACGAAGAGGCGATGCGGCGGAATGAGGGTGCTCTCGGCTTGGGCGGGCCGTTCGTCGTCCGCACCGGCCAGCACACCGGCCGGTCGGTCAAGGACAAGTTCATCGTCCGCGAACCCGCCAGCGACAAATTCGTCGACTGGAACGCGATCAACCAGCCGTTCGGCGCGGCGGAGTTCCAGCGCCTCCACACGCGCATCTGCGCCTACTTGCAGGGCCGCGAGGTCTTCGTGCAGGACCTGTGGGCCGGGGCGGATCCCGGGTACCGACTGCCGGTGCGCTTCATCGGCGAATACGCCTGGCACTCGTTGTTCGTGCGCAACATGTTCATCCGGCCGCAGGAAAAAGACCTGGCGACGTTCGAGCCCGGCTTCACCATCATCTCCGCGCCGAACTTCCAGGCCGATCCGGCCGTGGACGGAACGCGCAGCGAATGCTTCATCCTAGTCAACTTTGCCGAACGGCTGGTGCTGATCGGCGGCACGTCATATGCGGGCGAGTTGAAGAAATCCGTGTTCGGCCTGCTCAACTACCTGCTGCCCGAGCGAAACGTGCTGCCCATGCACTGCTCGGTCAACGTCGGCGCCGGCGGCGATTCGGCGATCTTCTTCGGCCTCTCCGGAACCGGCAAGACCACGCTTTCCGCCGACAGCCGCCGCATGCTGATCGGCGACGACGAGCACGGCTGGTCGAACAACGGCTTGTTCAATTTCGAAGGCGGCTGCTATGCCAAGGTGATCAACCTTTCGCCGAAGGCCGAGCCCGAGATCTACGCCGCTACCCATCGTTTCGGCACCGTGCTCGAGAACGTCGTCGTCGATCCGGCGACGCGCGAGCTCGCCCTCGCCGATGGTTCGCTGACCGAGAACACGCGCGCCTGCTATCCAATCGACTTCATCCCGAACGCCAGCCATACCGGCCTGACCCATCATCCGAAGACCGTCATCATGCTGACGGCGGATGCCTTCGGCGTGCTGCCGCCGATCGCGCGCATGTCGCCCGAACAGGCCATGTACCACTTCCTGTCCGGCTACACCGCCAAGGTCGCCGGCACCGAAAAGGGCCTCGGCAACGAACCGCAGGCGACCTTCTCGACCTGCTTCGGCGCGCCGTTCATGCCGCGTCATCCGACGGTCTACGCCAAACTGCTCGGCGAGAAGATCGCCCAGCACAAGACCCATTGCTGGCTGGTCAACACAGGTTGGACCGGCGGCGCCTACGGCTCGGGCCATCGCATGCCGATCGCGCACACGCGCGCGTTGGTCAACGCGGCCCTCGAAGGGCGCCTCGACAACGTGCCGACGCGGATCGATGCGAACTTCGGCCTGGCGGTCCCGACCGCCTGCCCGGACGTGCCGGAGCATGTGCTGAACCCGCGCAACACATGGAGCGACAAGGGCGCCTACGACACCAAGGCGCGCGAGCTGGCGCTGCGCTTCAACGCCAACTTCACCCAATTCGAGGCCCATGTGACGCCGAGCGTCCGCGCCGCGGCGCCGCCAAAAGCCGCTTGAGTCCAGCACAAGTTGGCGGCAAGGATTTCTTAAGCACTGGGGCACGATCATCTGCGGGGCGGCGCGGGACGCCGTCCGCTGGGGGTCCACAGTCCCGTTATGAGCAAGCCGCTGCAGAACCTGCGCGCGCTGGTCGTCGACGACGACCGGATTTCATTGTCTGTGGTGAGCTCCGTGGTGCGCGCCTTGGGTGTGGGGCAGACGCTGCAGGCCTCCGACGGCCAAGAGGCGCTCGATCTGTTCCAGGCTGCACGGCCGCCGGTCGATCTTGTGGTCTGCGACTGGGAAATGCCCAAAATGAACGGGCTCGATTTGCTGAAGACCTTGCGCCAAGGCGGACACACGACGCCGTTTCTCATGCTAACCGCCCACAATGACCCCGAATCAGTGATCGAAGCGAAACAGAACGGCGTCACCGGTTACATCGCCAAGCCGTTCACCCCGGCGCAGATCGAGCGCAAGGTGCGTGCTATGCTGGAGCCGGCGAAGTCCTGAGCTCCGATGGTTGCGCCGCGAATGACGATTGAATGGACCTTGCCCATGCGGAACGTCATGCGGGCCATGCTAGTGTTGGCCGCGGTTCTCATAGGTTGTTCACCGGCCAGCGCAGCCAACGTCACGGCCAACGTCGGCGTTTCGGTCGTGTTCACCACGGCTGAACGGCAAATGATCACTCAGTACTACGAAGCGCCGGAGGCGGCCCCTCAAGGCAATGCCGATTGCGCCGGCCTACCGCCCGGCCAAGCGAAGAAACGCGGCTGCACCGGCGGATTGCCGCCCGGCATCGCGAAGAAATATGCCCGCGGCAAACCGTTGCCACCGGGCATCGCCAAGCGCTTCCTGCCCGAAGATCTGGAGACGCGATTGCCGCCGCGTCCCGGCTATGCCCGAGTCGTGGTCAACAACGACGTGCTGCTGGTCGACGAAGCGACCCATGTGGTCCTCGATGTCATTCGTGATGTGGTGAACCGGCCCCGTTGAGGCGCGCGGCCCGTTTAGATTCGCACCACGATCTTGCCGATATGCCGCGCGGCGGTCATGTGCTCGAACGCCGCATGCGCTTCCTTCATCGGGAAAACGCGGTCGACCACCGGCTTGGTGCCGTGACGGGTCATGGCGGTGAGCATGGCTTCCAGGCCTTCGCGCGAGCCGACGGTCACGCCTTGCAGCCGCAAATTCTGCATGACGATCAGCGGCACCGGCAGGTCGTTGGCCGGGCCGGCCAGCACGCCGATCATGCTGATGGTTCCGCCGATTTTCACGGCGCGGATCGATTCCTTCAACGTGCCCGCCCCGCCCACTTCGACCACGTGATCCACTCCGCGGCCCTTGGTGATGGCGCGCGCCGCCTTGCCCCATTCGGGCGTGGTCTTGTAGTTGATCAGATGATCCGCGCCGAGCGCCTTCGACCGCGCGAGCTTTTCGTCGCTCGACGACGTGGCGATGACTTCGGCGCCGCAGAGCTTGGCGAATTGCAGGGCGAAGAGCGATACGCCGCCGGTACCCTGCACCAGCACCACCTGGCCAGGTCGCACGTCGCCCTGCGTGACGACTGCGCTCCATGCCGTCAGCCCGGCGCAGGGCACGCACGCGGCCTCTTCGTCGCTCAAATAGCCGGGCGTCGGCACCAGACCTTCGGCGTCGAAGACGCAATATTCCGCCAGCACGCCATCGAGGCCGCCGCCGAGCGACGACGCGAATTTCTCCTGGGTCGGTTCGCCGCTGATCCAGCCCTGGAAGAAACTTGCGACGACGCGCGCGCCAACTTTGAATCGCGTAACGCCTGAGCCCAACGCCGCCACTTCGCCCGCGCCGTCGGAAAGCGGCACCAGAGACTTGCGCTGGCGGGATCCGTAGCCGCCCTGCACCACCAGCGTGTCGCGATAGTTGAGCGACGCCGCCCGCATGCGCACCAGCACCTGTCCGGCGCCCGGCGCCGGCACGTCGCGCGTGGCCGGCTTCAAATTCGCCAGACCGAAGCCGCCGCTCAACTCCATCACCTGCATGGTTTGCGGCATGACGCGCTCCCGTCGTGAATGTTTGCCGAATCACAGAGCAACGAGTGTAGCGGAGTAAGAGGCGATGGGTAGCCCTTCGCGCACCCTCGAAATCCGTTGCCAACCAGCGCCTAAGGTCGGATCGTAGGCCCATAACCCGCGAGAAACGGGGAAGGTCGTGCACGTCGGAAAGAGCTTCAGCGGGCGCGAAACAATAAAGTCGACCGCCAGGGAGTGAGCGCATGACGCGTGGCTGGTACAGCGCCTTGTTCGGCAAGCGGCGCGAGCGGGACGGCGCGATCCGCCCCGGCGGCGCCGACCCGAATGACGCCGCGCCGGTTGGCGTCACACCGGGCCTGCCGGTTTTCGACCTGGATCACGATCACGGGCAGAGCCCGCGAAGCCTCGCCGATCTTCTTGGCGGTAAGGGCGCCGGCCTTGCCGAGTTGCGCCAGGTCCTGAAGCTCCCGGTTCCACCCGGTTTTATTCTCGGCACGCCGCTCTGCCGGCGGATTTTGGATCATGGCTGGCCGGACGCGCTCGATGGCGCGATTGCCGAGCGCATGGCGGCGCTCGAGCGCGCGACGGGACGGCGCTTCGGCGACCGGGAACGACCGCTTCTGGTTTCGGTCCGCTCCGGCGCGCCCGTGTCCATGCCCGGCATGATGGACACCGTGCTCAATCTCGGCATGAACGGCGACACTGCGGCAGGCCTTGCCTCGAGTTCGGGCGACGAGCGGTTTGCCCTCGATTCATGGCTGACCTTTTGCCGCATGTACGCGGCAATCGTCCTCGGCCTCGGCGACGGCGAGCTCGGCGCGCCGCCGAATCGCATTTCGGGCGCGTCCGCGCTCCGCACGGCAATCGACGCTATTCGCGCGCGTTGCGTCGATCGCGGCACGCCCATTCCCGACGATCCGCTGCAGCAGCTTCGCACCGCCATCGAGGCCGTGTTCCGCTCGTGGCAAACCGAACGCGCTGCCGTTTACCGCAAGCGCGAATGCATCCCCGATGGTCTCGGCACCGCGGTCATCGTGCAGGCCATGGTATTCGGCAATATGCGAGGGCCGTCGGGCACGGGCGTCGCCTTTTCGCGCAACCCGTCGACCGGCGCCAACGAACCGTGCGGCGAATTTCTCTTGAACGCGCAAGGCGAGGCCGTGGTCGGCGGCATGCATCAGAACGAAAGCCTCGACGCCATGGCGCGTCACATGCCGGCGGCGCACCGGGAATTGCTCGACGTCTTGCGGCGGCTTGAGGTCCATTACGCGGATGTGTGCGACGTGGAATTCACCGTGCAAGACAACGCGCTCTATGTTCTGCAAACCCGCCCCGGAAAACGCTCGGCCTTGGCCGCGGCGCGCATTGCGGTCGATCTGACGAGCGATCCCGAAATCAGGTTGCCGCGGGAAGCTGCGGTATCCCGCGTGAGCCAGGCGCAAGTGCGGCAACTCGGCCGGACGGCGGTGATCGGCGCCGGCCCCGAGCCGATGGCACAAGGCGTACCGGCGTCACCAGGCATTGCCACGGGCACAGTCTGCACGGATCCCGACCGCGCGGCGGCGCTTGCCGCCACGGGCGCATCCGTGATCCTCGTCCGCCCGACCACGTCGCCGGCCGACGTGCACGGCATGGTCGCCGCATCGGGCATCGTTACCGCGGCCGGCGGCATGATGAGCCATGCTGCCCTGGTGGCGCGGAGCTGGAACATTCCGGCCGTATGCGGGATCGGCGACGTTGTGCTGATCGACGGCGAGCCGATCACCATCGACGGCGGCAGCGGCCACGTCTATCGCGGCGACCGGCGCGGCGGCACCGGGAGCGAACCAAGCGAGCTCGGAACATTGCGTCAGTGGGCGCGCGAACTCGGCACGGAGCTGGGCGGCAGCCAGGCAATCGGCACGGACACTGCCGTACCGGCGCGCAAGATCGCGCCGTTCGACGCGGCGCGGGCGCTGCAGTTGCGCGGCTTCGCCAGCATCGATCAGCTCGCAATCTCGCTCGCGAGCACGGCGGCGGCCGCGCGCGACGCGCTCGATGCCCTCGATGCCAAATTCGTCGGCATGACAGCGCGCGGATTGCAGTTGACGGCCGAAGGGCGCGGCTGGGTGGCTGCGGAGCTGGCCAGAGAGAGAAGCGGGCTCGATCGCGGCAAACTCGGCGGCATCTACGAGCAGTTCCTGCAGCGTGACGATGCGTTCAAGCGGATCGTCACCGATTGGCAGGTGAAAACGGAGGCCGGCGCGCGCGTCCAGAACGACCACAACGATGCCGCCTACGACCGATCGGTGCTGTCGCGCCTCGACGAGTTGCACGGCGCGCTTCGCCCGCTGCTCGCGGCGTTGTCGGCGGAGGTGCCGCGGCTCGAGCGCTACATGGCGCGGCTCGACCGCGCGATGGCGGGCATCGCGGCCGGCGACGTTTCCATGATCGCAAGCCCCTTGAAGGACAGCTACCACGCGGTCTGGTTCGAATTGCACGAAGAGCTGATCGCATTGTCCGGCCGCGACCGGATGACGGAGGAACTGCGACAAAAATAAGAATCGGGGGAAGAGACGATGACCGGTACCCATTGGATGGTCGAAGGCAAGGTCGACCCGCGCTGGCCCATCAATACCCGCGGCAATATCGGCGAAGTGTTTCCGGAAGTGCTGTCGCCGTTGAGCTGCATTCTTGCCGTGCCGTCGGCCGAGGCCGGCTGGCGCGATGCCTACAAGGTGTTGGGCATCTACAAGAAGGGCGACTTCGCCAGCGACGATCCGGTGATCATCGGACTCTACGGCGGCTACGGCTACCTGAACCTCTCCTACCTGCGCATGATCGGCGTGCGCGCGCCCGGCTCGTCGCCGGAGGCCATCGACGCCACCTTCTTCGGCGAAGGCAATCCGCCTCCCTACGTCGCCATGAAGGGCGATAAAAGCATTCTCTCGTCGATCAGGATCCTGCTGACCGTGATGAAGTCGCTCAAGATAAAGGCTGCGCCACCGATCATCGAGGAGACCTATCGCCTAGTGGCGGATTGGGAGGCGCAGCAGCCGAAACTCGATGCCGGCGACGAAGCGCTGGCCGACTACATCTACAAATATCCGCCGATCTTCCGCCAGGTGTTCCGCAACCACATCATCACCAGTTCCATTGCCGGCGTGGTGCTCGGCATCCTATCGGACGGCGCCAAGGCGGCGGGCGAGCCGGGGCTTGCCACCCATCTGATCGGCGCCGCGGGCGACGTGCTGTCGGCGAGCTATGCGCAGGAGCTGTACGAACTCGCCAAGACGGTTCGCGGTTCGCGCGCCTTGAGCGTCGCGTTCGACTCTGGCCTCGACGGACTCGGCGCGCGTTTGGCCAAGATGCCCGAGGCCGCCGGGTTCAATGCGGCTTTTGGCGAATTCACCAGGCGACACGGCCATCGCGGTCCGAACGACTGGGAGCTTTCATCGCGGACCTGGGAGCACAATCAAGACCTGACCTTGCTCGCCATCGACCGCATGCGCCAGGCCGAGCACGACCTGTCGCCGGCGACGCGTTTGACCGACATGGAAACCATGCGCGAGGCCGCCGTCGCCAAAGTGCTGCCGCACGTCCCTTGGCTGAACAAGGGCAGCTTCAAGAACGCGGTCAAGGCGGCGCCGTTCTGGGCGCGTGCGCGGGAAGCGACGCGGGACCGCGCCATCCGTTCCGGCCTGCCAGTGAAGCGGGTCTTCCGGGAGCTGGTGCGCCGCGCCGCCGGGCGCGGCGGCGTCGCGGATATGCAAAAGGTGGCCATGCTGCGCCCGGACGGCGAGTTCCAGGAATACCTGCGTAATCCGTCCGCCTATGTCCGGGTGATCGACGAACGCTGGGCGCTGCGCGAACGTTTCGCCAAGGTGACGCCGCCCTTCTTCATCACCTCGCCCGAGGAAGTGCCGAGCATAGAAATGCTGGAGGCGTCTCATGCCGCAGCACCCGCCAAGGCGAAACCGGGTGACGTGCTCAAGGGCGATGCGGGAGCGGCCGGCACCGCCCGCGGCCGTGCCCGAGTGATCCTCGATCCGGCCGATGCGCGCGGCCTGCAGCCCGGAGAGATCCTGGTGGCGCCCTTGACCGACCCGGCCTGGACGCCGTTGTTCCTGCCGGCCGCGGCGGTCGTGGTAAACGTCGGCGCGTTGCTGAGCCATGCGGTGATCGTGTCGCGCGAGCTCGGCATCCCGTGCGTCGTCGCGGTCACCGGCGCCACGGAAAAGATCAACGACGGCATGATGTTGAACGTGGACGGCACGGCCGGCACCGTGACGGTGGTGGGCTGATCTGCACCGCCCGCGCGTTGACACCTCGCCGGCCCGAGGCGACACTTGGCGCCGGCCGATCCGGAGGAAACCATGAGCCCGCCCGCCACTGCCTTGCACAAGAAATCGCCCGCCGTCCGCGACCTGGTTAGCGCGGAGGAATGGCAGGTGCGCGTCGATCTCGCGGCGGCTTATCGCCTCGTGGCGCACTATGGTTGGGACGATCTGATCTTCACGCACCTTTCGGCGCGCGTGCCCGGGCCCGAGCACCACTTCCTCATCAACCCCTACGGCATGATGTTCGAGGAGATCACGGCGTCGAGCCTGGTGAAGATCGACCTGGAGGGCAACATCCAGATTCCCACCAGCTACCCCATCAACCTGGCGGGCTTCGTCATTCACGGCGCCATCCATGAGGCGCGCGAGGATGCGCGCTGCGTCATGCATCTGCACACCCGCGCCGGCATCGCCGTGTCGTGCCAGAAAGAGGGTTTGCTGCCGCTCAATCAGACGGCGCTCGCGATCTCGTCCCAGGTCGCCTATCACGACTACGAAGGCATTGCGCTCGATTTCGACGAGCGGCCGCGCCTCGTGGCCCATCTCGGCGACAAATCCGCCCTGATCCTGCGCAACCACGGCACGCTGACGGTCGGGCCGACCGTGGCCGATGCGTTCGTCCGCATGTACTACTTGGAGCGGAGTTGCGACATCCAGGTGGCGGCCTTGTCGGGCGGACGCGAGATCAACTGGCCGAGCGAGCAATCGGTCGAGACCGTGCGGCGGCAAACGGCGAACCGGCCGCAAGGCACCAGTCCGACCAACGGCCAGATGAGCTGGCCGGCCCTGCTGCGCAAGCTCGACCGCATGGATCCGAGCTTCCGCGACTAGATCATTTCGATCCTAGATCGTTTCGATCCGAAGCCGGGGCCAGCGCCGCAGCCAGTTTTTCTTGGCGATGCGCCCGCGATAGGCATCCGGGTGGCGTTCGCGCGCGGACGGAGTGGGGCGCACGCGCAAGTCCAACAGATCCGACAGCCCGAGCGGCGCGGCGAGTTCCAGGCTCCGGTCGCTGTTGCATCGGACCGCGACCGCCGTCGCGGTCTCGGGCCAGAAGCGCACGCCGTCAATGGAGGAGGCATAGGGCGGATCGCCGGCCGGCAGGTGCATGCGTGCCATGTTCAGCACCGACCACGGCACGTCCGGCCACGAGGCCTTGAGCTTCGCGACGAGCACGTCGTCCTTCTCCGCGCTGGGTTCTCTTCGGTCGAACCAGATCACGTCCACGTCGTTGAGCGGCGTACGCTCCTCATAGCCGTGCAGCTCGTCCCAGATCAGATTCCGCACGAAGCCGGCGCCGATCCAGCAATCGGGCAAATTCAATGTCATGGCCACGCGCAACACGCCCATGCGCCATGTATCGGCTTCGATCAGGCGCAGAATGTCGGCGGCGGTGTTGAGCACATTCGGCCTCTAGACCGTCAATTTCCTCATCCTGAGCCTGTCGAAGGATGGGACCTCATGGTTCGACACGCTCACCATGAGGCCGCCTCTTCGCGCGTGCTGGGCCTTGCCCTGGCGGCGAAATGGCGCTTCCCTAGTCTGATCGAAGTGCGCCGCAACGTCACGCCGGAGAATAGCAATGCACAGTATGCAGATCGTCGAATGGGGCAAACCGCTGAAGGCCCAGGATCGCCCGACACCGAAGCCCGAAGGCACGCAGGTGCTGGTGCGGGTCGAGGCCTGCGGCGTGTGCCACAGCGACCTGCATATCCACGAAGGCTTCTTCGACCTCGGCGGCGGCAAGAAGCTCGAACTCGGCAAGCTCGGCGTCAAACTGCCGCATACGCTCGGCCACGAGATCGTCGGCCAAGTAGTCGCGGTCGGTCCCGACGCCAAGGGCGCCAGGGTCGGCGACAAGCGGCTGGTGCATCCCTGGATCGGCTGCGGCCAATGCGATTTCTGCAAGCGCGGCGAAGAGCTCCTATGCAGCGCCATGAAGAGTCTCGGCGCACGCACCGACGGCGGCTACGCCGATCACGTCATGGTGCCGCATCCGCGCTATCTGATCGACTATGAAGGCGTGCCGGCGGAACTCGCCTGCACCTATACCTGCTCCGGCGTCACCGCCTATAGCGCGCTGAAGAAGTTGGCGCATCTGCACGAGCGCGAAACCGTCGTCATCATCGGCGCGGGCGGCGTCGGCTTGAACGCCGTCATGCTGGCGAAGGCGGTGCTGAAGTGCCGCTTCGTGGTCGCCGACATCGATGGGAAGAAACGGGACGCCGCGCTCAAGGCCGGCGCGGCGGCGGTGTTCGACAATTCCGATCCGGAGGCCGTGGCCAAACTCAGGGCAATGACCGCATCCGGCGCGGGCGCCGGCGGGGCCATCGACTTCGTCGGCGCGCCGGCCAGCGCCCAATTCGGCGTCGATACGCTGCGCAAGGGCGGCACGCTGGTGATCGTCGGCCTGTTCGGCGGGCCTTCGCCAATTCCCTTGCCGTTGTTCCCGCAACGCATCCTGACGGTTCGCGGTTCCTACGTCGGCGACCTGCAGGACATCCGCGAGCTGATGGCACTGGTCAAGGCCGGCAAGGTGCCGCCGCTGCCGGTGCAGGCGCGGCCGCTCGCCGAGATCAATCAGGTCCTGGACGAACTTCGCGCCGGCAAGGTGCTCGGCCGGATCGTCGTCAAGCCCGCGTTCTAGACACGCCGCACCTTTGCATCAATGCGCTTCGGCCCACGACTGGGCCGAGCCGGTGTCGACCGTGAGCGGCACGGACAGGGCCGCCGCGCCTTCCATGACCTGCTTGACCACCTTCGCCGTCTTGTCCACTTCCGCATCCGGCACTTCGAACACCAGTTCGTCGTGCACCTGCAGCAGCATACGTGCTCGCAAGCCGGCTTTCTTCAAGGCCGGCGGCACGCGGATCATGGCGCGCTTGATGATGTCGGCCGCGGATCCCTGCAGCGGCGCGTTGATCGCCGCGCGCTCCATGAAGTTGCGGCGCGCCGGGTTCTTGTCGTTGATGCCGGGCAGATGCACGCGCCGGCCGAACATGGTGGTCACGTAGCCCTTCTCCCGGCACGACACCTTGGTGCGTTCCATGTAGTCGCGGATACCGGGATAGCGCTTGAAATAGGCGTCGATATAGGCCTGCGCGTCCTTTTGCGGAATGCCGAGCTGCGCCGCGAGACCGAAGGCGCTCATGCCGTAGATGATCCCGAAATTGATGGTCTTGGCCGAACGCCGCACGTTCGGGTCCATGTTTTCCAGCGGAACGTTGAACACCTGGCTCGCGGTGAGCGCATGGATGTCGGCGCCCTGCTTGAACGCCTTTTTCAAGGCGTCGATCCCGGCGATATGTGCGAGCAGCCGAAGTTCGATTTGCGAATAGTCGGCGGAGAGCAGCTTGGCTCCCTTGGGCGCGACGAATGCGTGCCTGATCTTGCGTCCGTCTTCGGTCCGTATGGGGATGTTCTGCAGATTGGGCTCGGTGGAGGCCAGGCGTCCCGTCGACGCGCCGGCCATGGCATAGCTGGTGTGGACGCGGCCGGTCTTGGCGTCGATTTCCTCCTGCAGCGCATCGGTGTAGGTGCTCTTCAGCTTCTGCACCTGGCGCCAATCGAGCACGCGAGCCGGAAGATCGTGGCCCTGCGCGGCCAAGGCCTCCAGCACGTCCGCGCCGGTGCCGTAGGCGCCGGTCTTGCCCTTCTTGCCGCCGCCCAAGCTCATCTTGTCGAACAGGATTTCGCCGAGCTGTTTCGGCGAGCCGATATTGAACTCTTCGCCGGCGAGTTTGTGGATCTGCTTCTCGAGCTGCACCATGCGCGCGGCGAATTCCTGCGACAGGGCCGCGAGCTGCTTGCGATCGACCATGATGCCAGCCGTTTCCATGTCGACCAGCACGGGAATGAGCGGGCGTTCGATGGTCTCGTAGACCGTCATCATGCGCTCGTCCAGCAGCCGCGGCTTCAGCACGCGGTGCAGCTTGAGCGTCACGTCGGCGTCCTCGGCGGCGTAGTTCAGCGCATCCGCCAGCGGAACCTTGTCGAACGTGACCTGCGTCTTGCCGCTTCCCGCCACCTCGGAGAAGGAGATGGTCTTGTGGTTCAGGTGCAGCTCGCTGAGCTCGTCCATGCCGTGGCCGTGCAGTCCGGCATCGAGCACGAACGACATGAGCATGGTGTCGTCGACCGGCCCGACCCGGATGCCGTACTTGGCGAAGATTTCCATGTCGTATTTGATGTTCTGGCCGACCTTGAGCACGCCCAGGTCTTCCAGCAGCGGTTTCAGCGCCGCCAGCGCATCCTGCAACGGTATCTGCTTCGGCCGCTCCGCGGCGGCGGGGCCGCCGAGATCGAGCGTGCCTTGCGGCGCCGGCGCGGAATGGCCGAGCGGGATGTAGCATGCTTCGCCCGGCAGAATGGCAAGGGATATGCCGACCAATTCCGCCCGCATGGTCCGAAGCGATGTCGTTTCGGTGTCGACCGTGACCTCGCCCGCCGAAAAAGCGCGCTCGATCCAATTCTTCAGCGCCGCCATGTCCTGTATGAGGGAATATCCCGGCGTCCCCGCCTGCGGCTTCGCTCCGGCTGCGGCGTCGCCGGATTTGGCGCTCGGCGGCTTTGCCGCATCGGCGGATTTTCCGGCCGTGGATTTTGGCGCGGTCCTTGCTAGCTTTTCGCCGACGCGCGCGCGAAGGCGCTCGAACTGCATCTCGGCGAGAAACGCATCGATCTGCGCCGGATCGGGAAGCTGCAGCGTAAAATCGTCCAGCTTTTCCTTGAGCGGAACGTCGTGGCGCAACCGAACCAGCTCGCGGCTGATGCGCGCCTTATCGGCATTCTCCAGCAGCGCCTCGCGGCGCTTCGGTTGCTTGATTTCGCCGGCGCGCTTCAACAGCGTATCCAAGTCGCCGTATTCGTTGATCAGTTGCGCCGCGGTCTTTACGCCGATTCCGGGCACGCCGGGCACGTTGTCCGTCGAATCGCCGGCCAGAGACTGGACGTCGACGACCTTCTCCGGTCCGACGCCGAACTTCTCCATGACTTCCGCCGGACCGATGGTCCTGAGCTTGATCGGATCGAGCATGCCGACGCCGCCCCCGACAAGCTGCATCAGGTCCTTGTCCGACGACACGATCACCACCTCGTGCCCGGACTTGCGCCCCTGACTTGCATAAGTCGCGATCACGTCGTCCGCCTCGAAGCCGTCGGCTTCGATCGCCGGCACGCCGAAGGCGCGCGTGGCGTCGCGAACCAGCGCGAACTGCGGTACGAGGTCTTCCGGCGCTTCGGGCCGATGGGCCTTGTATTCCGGATAGATCTTATTGCGGAAGGTGTGGCGGCCCGCGTCGAAAATCACCGCGAGATGCGTCGAGGATCCGTCCGCCTGCGCGTCCTCGATCAGCTTCCAGAGCATATTGCAGAAGCCGAGCACGGCGCCGACCGGCGTGCCGTCCTTCCGCGTCAGCGGCGGCAGCGCGTGATAGGCGCGAAAGATGAAGCCCGAGCCGTCCACGAGAAGAATGCGGTCGCGGGACTTGCCGGAGGACTTGGCGCTCATGACGCCACTATGCCACGCCGCAGCCGCCCGGTCAGTGGTTGCCGCCGGAACCCTTGGCGCCCGGCTTCAGCACGTAACGCCGGCCGCAATACGGGCAATCGACCCGGTCCTTGTCGCCCATGTTCAGGAATACCCGCGGATGGCCGAGCGGCCCGTTTCCCCCATCGCAGGCCACGACGCTGTCCTCGGCCTCGATGATCTCCACCGGTTGCGCCAATGCCATGTCGCCGCCTCGTTCCAAGTGTCCGATTGACCCCACGCGGAGGCGGATGATACCCATTGCCGCCGCGCAAGCAACCATTGCCCGCGTCATAGCCGGAGACAGCGCTGAGCCAGGATCCGCCGGAATTCGCCATCGAGGCGCATGCGCTGACCAAGGCGTACCGCGGCGGCAAAGGCCAGCCCGGCAAGACCGCGCTCGAGGCCATCGACATTGCGGTCCCGCGCGGATCGTTCTTCGGCCTGCTCGGTCCGAACGGAGCCGGCAAATCGACATTTATCAACATCCTGGCCGGATTGGTGGTGAAGACTTCGGGCGATTGCCGCATCTGGGACATCGACATCGACCGCGACCCCCGACACGCCCGTGCGGCGATCGGCGTCGTGCCCCAGGAATTGAACATCGACCCGTTCTTCACGCCGCGCGAAGCGCTGGAGTTCCAGGCCGGTCTCTATGGCGTACCGAAGCGCGAACGGCGCACGGATGACATTCTCGCGGCAATGCGGCTTAGCGAAAAGGCCGATTCCTACGCGCGTTCGCTGTCGGGCGGCATGCGCCGGCGCTTGTTGGTGGGCAAGGCGCTGGTGCACGATCCGCCGGTTCTGGTGCTGGACGAACCGACGGCCGGCGTCGACGTGGAATTGCGCCAGCATCTCTGGGAATACGTGCGCGACCTGAACCGGCGCGGCACCACGGTGCTGCTGACCACGCATTATCTCGAGGAAGCGGAGCAACTCTGCGACCGCATCGCGATCATCAGCCGGGGGCGCGTGGTCGCGTGCGACACCACCTCGGCGCTGTTGGCCAGGCTCGACCGGAAGGGCATCGCCATCACCATCGCCGAAGATTTGACCGCCGTGCCCGCAAGCCTCCGCGCCTATCATGCCGAACTCAAGCCGATCCGCCGGCTGGCGTTGACGTATCGCCCGAGCGACACGCCGGTGGCGGAGATTCTGGCCGCGGTTCAGGCGGCGGGGCTGACGATCCTCGACCTGACCACCGAGGAGACCGATTTGGAGGACATTTTCCTGTCGCTGACCCGGGAGCGCGACTGACCCGGGATGAGAGCGCTTCCCTCAGGTCAATGAGACTTGAGATTGGCCATGGACATGAGCGTCGCCGCCGTGATGTCGAGCAGGCGGCAGCCGATCTCGCCGCTGTCTTCCAGGCGGACTACTTCGGCGCTGAATTCGCCGCCGCGAATGGAACGCACGTCGAGAATGCGGCCCGCAATCACCTCGTAGGCCGCCGGCCGGCGATGGAAATACGCCAGCCTGAAGCCGCCAAGCGACCAGTCCTGCGTCGAATAAGCGTGACCCTCGATATTCAATTCGAGGCGCGGTTCGTAGATGCGCCGCTGCTGGCGGCGCTCCCTCACGCGCCCGAACGGCGACAAGGCCTGGATCAGCGATTCGAGCGAAACCATTTTCATTGGCGCCCTCCTGCCGTCATTCCGCCGCGTGCGCGGCAAGCGGATCGGCAATGGATTCGACGGCACGGCCCGCCGGCAGACGCACGATCGCCGTCGTCCCCTTGCCGGACGCGCTGACCAATTCGAGATGCCCGCCATGCATCTCCACCAGGTGTTTGGTGAGCGGCAGACCGAGGCCCGTCCCTTGGGTGGAGCGGGAATACGCCGTTTCCACCTGTCCGAACGGCGTCATGACCCGCGCCATGTCCGCCGGCGCGATGCCGATGCCGGTATCGGCGACCGCGATGACGACCTCGCCACGCGGCTCTACGGTTGCCCGCACCTCGATCCTTCCGCCGCGCGGGGTGAATTTGACCGCGTTCGAGAGCAGATTGAGCAGGATCTGCTTCAGCGCGCGCCGGTCCGCCTGCACCGGCGCCATGCCCGGTGCCACGGCGACCTTGAGCGCGATCTCGCCCGTCGCGGCCTTCGGCTCGACGAAGCGGACCGCCGTATCGATCAGCCCGCCGAGTTCGATCGGTTCGAGCGCGAGATCGAATTTCCCCGCCTCGATCTTCGTCAGGTCGAGAATGTCGTTGATGATGTTGAGCAAATGGGTACCGCTCGAATGGATGTCGAGGGCGTATTCGCGATAGCAGGCCTTGCCGACGGGACCGAAGGATTCGTCGCGGATCAGTTCGGAGAATCCGATGATCGCGTTCAGCGGCGTGCGGAGTTCGTGACTCATGTTGGCCAGGAAGTGCGATTTCGCCTGGCTCGCGGCGTGCGCCTCGTCGCGAGCCGTGGTCAACGCCGCCGTCGCCCGCTCCAGCTCGCCGACCTTGGCCTTGAACGACTTTCGCGCCCAGGCGAGCTGCGAGATCAGGTTCACGAGAAAAACCGCCATGGGTGTCGACACCAACAGCGTGACGACGACGGTCTGGGCGAGGTCGCGCGAAGATACGACGCCTCTGGTCAGATAGGACACCAGGGCCGTGGCCGAAAGCGACAGCGCCAAGGTGAGCAGCACCGCCACCAGCGCGGTCGCGGCGCGGCTGCGCTTGAGCACGAAATGGCTGATGCTCGAAAGGTGCTTGTTCACGGAATAGGCGCGAAGCGCTCGATCGTTGGCCCGGAGTCCCAGGCCGAGTGTGGCGCGCCCAGGATTAACCTTCCCTAAAGATTACGAAAGAATAAATTTCCGTGATTTCAGTGGGTTATACCTACCCCTCGGCGAACGGCGATTCGTCCAGCTAATGCGCAAGGCGCACCGAAATGGCAAAAGGACCACTCCGCCGATTGCCGGTCGGGGCGCAGCGAGGTCGCCGGTCTTTACGGCCCCTGCTCCTGCGGCAAGTTTCGCGACATTCGCCAATCTGCCGAAAAAATTGAGGGCATCGTTTGACGCCCCCCGATCATCAAAACCAATGTGAACTGTCTTTACGCAGTCTTGCGGCGACGCCTGATCACACCAAGACCCACAAGAGCGGTCCCGAGGATCGCGAGCGAGGCTGGCTCTGGAATGGCGGCGCCCGGAGTAAAGTTCACCTGGTAAGTAGGATCGATGGCGATTGTGCCAGCGTAGGTGTCTATGACGTAGGTGCCAGCCGCCAAGTTGCCATTGAATAAAGTCTCAAACGCATCGAACACAAATGGGGCCGAAAAATTGATCGACGAGATCGCGCTCGACAGCGACTTGTTTGCGTTCAGCGTGTTTGCGGCGAGCCCAAGCTCAACATCGACGCCACCCGGGAGGGTTCCGTTGTTTCCGAGCGCTTCTTCAATCTTCAGGTTTCCTCCGCCCCAGTCGAACTGGAAGATCGATGGGTTGGAAGTGGGACTGACAAAGACGCCCGTCCCACTGACATTATTCGTGGCGAGGTTACCGATCTGGCATCCCGCCTGGACGGTTCCCACGTTGGTCCCCGGCAAGCTCGTCGAGCCGTTTGCCTCGCCTGTAGTGCCAAGGCCAAAGTAGGTGCCCGAGCACGTGGCCACCGTTGCCGACGCCTGCCCGCTGACACCAAATATGATCGCAAGGCCCACAGCTGCTCCAAGCGCTGGCATGAGTTTCTGCATCATTTTTCTCTCCTCATTGAGCCCCCGACGTTACATTACGAGCAAATTTCATGCCGAGTTCTTAACCATTTGTTTTCCCTACCTCTGACGATTTCTCTAAATGAGGCATGTAAAGATATCTTGCGGTGCCTTCTAGTCAGAGCGTGAAACCGGCCTACAACCCGCTGTCGGTGGATTTGGGGGTGTCGGTATACCTGACGTAGGCGCGGAGGCTGTAGCGATCGTTCGCGACGTTGCCGTCCCCTATAGGCAAGCCGGGTGGCGGACCGCGGGCTCGCTACTCGCGCGGTGCGGCTTCCGCGGCCGGCGAGCCCTTCAAGCGGTGCGCCAGGGTCCAGCCGAGCCAGCTCAGGGCGAAGACGGCGACGATCACGTAGCCGACGGCACCCGAGTTGTCGTTCAGGGTGCCGACCATGCGCCAAAACCGGCCGTCGAGGCCGAGCCGGTCGCCGATCAACCCGAGCAGCTCGACCCCGCCGA
Source organism: Candidatus Cybelea sp. (assembly GCA_035632095.1). Lineage (GTDB taxonomy): Bacteria > Pseudomonadota > Alphaproteobacteria > Ferrovibrionales > Ferrovibrionaceae > DASQHM01. The sequence continues at coordinate 20,259 of DASQHM010000043.1, forward strand.
CCAGGACCGCGACCAGGACCGACAGCCCGGTCACCGCCATGTTGTAGATGCGCCTGCCCGCGGGACGAACCACGGCCCAGCCGTAGGCGCCGAGCATGAGCACGCCGTCAGCCGTGTCGACCAAGGCCATGCCGGCAGTGAACAGCGCCGGAAACACCATCACCGACCAGATCGGCAGACCCTTCGCCGCCTCGGCGGCGGAAACCCCGAGCAGGCCGATTTCGCTCGCCGTGTCGAAGCCGAGCCCGAACAGGAAGCCGAGCGGATACATGTGCCAGCTCTTGCCGATCAGGCCGAGCAGCGGCCGGAACATTCGCGCCAACAGCCCGCGTTGCGCCAGCGCCCCGCCGAGCCGGGCTTGGTCGTCCGCTTCGGTCCGGCGAGCCGCCCGCGCGTCCCGCCACAGCCGCAAAAGCACCGGCGTGTTGGCGGCGGCGATGACCAGCAGGAACGCGGCGGACATGAATGTGCCGGCGATCGCGCCGATGTCCTTGAACGCCGGAAACGTGGTCTGCACGGCGGTCGCGGTCGCCGCGACCAGGACGGTGGCGGCGATCACCACCGTGGAATGGCCGAGCGAGAAATAGAGGCCGACGCCGGCCGGGCGGCGCCCGTCGTGCAGCAGCTTGCGCGTCACGTTGTCGATTGCCGCGATGTGATCCGCGTCCACCGCATGACGCAAACCGAATCCGTAAGCCAGCAAAGCCGTGCCGAGCAGCAGCGGTTCGGACCAGAATACGATCAAGGCCGCCGCCCATGCGGCGATATTGGCCGCGAGCAACGCCGCGAAGATCGCGACGACGCGCCGGCCGAGCCCGGGCGAGCCTAGGACTTTGTCGACTCCGCCGATCATGATGCCTCCGCAGCCACGAGAGTCATATTGGCCGGACTCATGCTACGGTGCAAAGACTCTCAGCCGGCGGCGATCAGGATGAGGAGGACATGAAGCTCTACGATTGCAGCACCGCGCCGAGCCCGCGTCGCGTGCGGATTTTTCTGGCCGAGAAGGGCATATCCGTTCCGACCATCCAGGTCGATTTGCGCAACGGCGAGCAGTTCGGCGAGACGTTCCGCGCCATCAATCCGGACGGCACAGTGCCCGTGCTGGTGCTCGACGACGGCGCGCGCATCGCGGACATCGTCGGCATCTGCCGCTATTTCGAGGAGACGCAACCCATGCCGCCGCTCATGGGCATCGACGCCGCGGACAAGGCCGTGGTCGAATCCTGGCAACGCTGGTGCGAACGCGAATGCTTCTATGCGGTCATGGACGCGTTTCGCAATTCGACGCCGGGATTGAAGGGCCGCGCACTTCCGGGCCCCGACCCGTACGAGCAGATCCCGGCGTTGGCGGAGCGCAGCCGGACGCGCATCACCCGTTTCCTCGAACGCTTGAACGAGCGCCTCGCCGCAAACCAGTTCGTCGCGGGCGAGCGCTTCACCATCGCCGACATCACCGCGCTCGTCAGCATCGATTTCGCCGGTTGGGCCAAGGTGAAGCCGGCCGAGAACCTCGGCCATCTCAAGCGCTGGCATCAGGCCGTGAGCGCGCGGCCGAGCGCCAAGGCGTAGACCCGTGGCGGCCCGGCAATCTTCGCGCCACGACGCGTTCGCCATTGCCGGCGGCGGCATCGGCGGATTGGCGACGGCGCTCGGCCTGGCGCGCAAGGGCATTCCATCCGTCGTGCTGGAGAAATCGCCCGAGCTCGGCGAGATCGGCGCCGGCATCCAGCTCGGACCCAATGCGTTTCACGCCTTCGACTATCTCGGCGTCGGCGACGCGGCGCGCGCCATGGCGGTCTATATCGACCGGCTGCGCCTGATGGACGCGCTCACGGCGGAAGAGATCGCCCACATCCCCATCGACGATGCGTTCCGCGCGCGCTTTCGCAACCCCTACGGCGTCGTGCATCGCGGCGATCTATATGGCGTGTTCCTGCGCTCGTGCCAGGCCGACGATCTGATCGAGCTGCGCGCCGGCAGCGAAGTCACCGGCTACGACCAGGATGGCTCTTCGGTCACCGTGTCGCTTGCCTCGGGCGAGCGCCTGCGCGCCCGCGCCCTCATCGGCGCCGATGGCTTGTGGTCGCGGGTGCGCGAGCGCGTCGTCGGCGACGGCAAGCCGCGCGTCTCGGGTCACACCACCTACCGCTCGGTGATCCCGACGGAACGAATGCCGGAAGACTTGCGCTGGAACGCGGCGACGCTCTGGGCCGGGCCGAGGTGCCACATCGTCCATTACCCGCTGTCCGGCTGGAAGGTGTTCAACCTCGTGGTCACTTGCCACAACAACGCGCCCGAGCCGGTGGCCGGCAAGCCCGTGTCCCATGACGAGGTGATGCAGGGCTTCCTGCACGTGCACGAGCGGGCGCGATCCATCATCGCCCACGGCTCGAACTGGAAACTATGGGTGCTTTGCGACCGCGAACCGGTCGAGACCTGGATCGATGGGCGCGTCGTCCTGCTCGGCGACGCGGCGCATCCCATGCTGCAGTACTTCGCCCAAGGCGCCTGCATGGCGCTGGAAGACGCCGTTTGCCTGTCCCATGTGCTCGAAGCGCATGGCGGCGACGTGGACAAGGCGTTCGCGGACTACCAGGCGCGGCGCGTCATCCGCACGGCGCGGGTGCAGTTGCAGTCGCGCGCCATCGGCGAGCATATCTATCACCCGGACGGCGCCCATGCCCGCGTGCGCGACGCCATCATCCGAAGCCTGTCGCCGAAGGATTGGTACGACCGCCTGGAATGGCTCTACGGCGGCACCGGCTTGAATTGATTTGGGTTGCGATTTCCGGCGAGTGTGATTCAGTTTCGCCATGGAACGCGATTCGCCGCTTCGTGGCGTGACCTATGCGATGCGCATCGGCGCGGCGGCACTGGTGAGCGCATGGCTTGGCGGTTGCGCCGGCCCGAAGCCGGCCCAAGCCCCGCCGCAGCAAGCGGCCGTGGTCGCGCCGGCGCCCGGCGGCGGCGTGCTGCGTCCCTTCCCGCCGACCAGCGGCTTTATCGACTGCGTGCCCTACGCGCGCGCGGTTTCGGGCCTCGACCTGCACGGCGATGCCTGGAGATGGTGGCCGCAAGCCAACGGCCGCTACGCCCGGGGCAACGTGCCGCGCATCGGCGCCGTGCTGTCGTTCACCCGCACCAAGAGCTTGACCCGCGGCCATGTAGCGGTGGTCGTCGCCATTCAGAACCCGCGGCAGATCCTGGTCAGCCACGCCAACTGGGGCAGCGACGGCGACACGCGCGGCGTCATCCACGAGCGCCAGCCGGTGATCGACGTGTCGCCCGGCAACGACTGGAGCCAGGTGCGGCTTGAGAACACCTTGGGCACTTTCGGCCGCACCTATCCCGCCAACGGCTTCATCTATCAGCCGCCCATGACGACCCGCGCCGGCGGCTGAATTCCGGCGTTGCCGCGAGCCTGGCCGCCTTGCTCCGGCGGCCGGTTTTGCCTTATGGTCCGGCCACGCACTCGTAGCTCAGCTGGATAGAGCGCTGCCCTCCGAAGGCAGAGGTCACAGGTTCGAATCCTGTCGAGTGCGCCAAATCCCGCCGCTGTCGGGACGATCACCGCCTTCGCGGCTTGCGCAGCGCCATGGGTGCAAGCGGGCGATCAACGATCCGCCAATAGCGCACCGGCATCAGCCAAGCCAGCGCCGCCATCAGCTTTGAGCCGCGTCCAAGAATGATCCGCTGCTCGCCGCGCTTCACACCGCGGACGATGCGTGCCGCCGCCTGCTCGGGCGTCGTGCGGGCGAGCTTGTCGAAGCCGGCTATCATTGCATCACGGCGCAACGGATCGAATTTATCCGGTGCCCGGGCGTCGCGCGCTATGTTGGTGCGCACGCCGGAGGGATGGACTGTCGTGACGACGATGCGACTGTCGGCGAGCTCGTGGCGCAGCGCCTCACTGAAGCCGCGCACGGCAAATTTGCTGGCGGCATAGGCGGTCTGGCCGGCCACCGCCATGATGCCGAAAATGCTGGAGACGTTGACGATCTGCGCCTCGCGCTGCTGCCGCAACAGGGGCAAAAAAAGGCGCGTGCCGTAAACCGTGCCCCAAAAATTGATGTCGACGAGCCAGCGCATGTCGTCGACCGAGACCTCTTCAAGCTCGCCGTTCAGCGCCACGCCGGCATTGTTGATGAGCAGCTGCACACGGCCATGTGCCTGCGCCACTTCGTCCCGGAAGCGGGTCATGGCGGCGAGATCGGCGACGTCGACCGCATGGGCCGAGACCCTGGCGGCGCCGGCCTTCTTCGCGTCGGCGGCGGTGGCGGCGATGTTGTGTTCGTTGTTGTCGGCAAGCGCCAGCACGCAGCCCTCGCGCGCCAGCGCCAAGGCAAGCGCCCGCCCAATGCCGCCGCCCGCGCCGGTGATGACGCAAACCGTGTCCCGCGTCAGCCTCATGCCGCATAATAGCGCATCAGACGGCGACAAGCTCAATCTTAGGCCCTTGAACAACGCGCGTGCCGACGCCCACTGCACGCGCCGCTTTCGGTCGCCTGCCCGCTTTCGCTTGCGGCGCCGGCCAAACGTTCGTGCGATAATTTTCCGCTCGCTTGTGGTTCGAAGCGGCATGACGCAGGGAAGGCGCCGATGGCATGAGCACCGCTCCGGTGGTCGATGTGGACGTGTCCGCGTTCTGGCGGGACCCGTATCCGAAACTCGCATGGCTCCGCGCCCATGCGCACATCGCCTTCGTGCCGCAGCTCGGCAGCACGCTGTTCACCCGCCGCGACGACATCTATGCCTGCGAGAAGCAGATCGACGTTTTCAGTTCGGACCAGCCGGGCGGCCTGATGAACCGGCTGATGGGCCACAACATGATGCGCAAGGACGGCGAGGCGCATCAGGCCGAGCGCAAGGTGATCTTTCCGGCCATCTCGCCGAAGGCGGTCAAAAGCGAATGGCTCGCCGTGTTCCAAGGCCACGCGGCGCGCGTTCTCGACGCGCTGCAGCCGGCCGGTCGGGCCGATCTTTGCAGGGATTTCGCGCTGCCCTTCTCGGCGGAATGCCTCAAATCCCTCACCGGGCTCACCAACATGCGCTTCCAGGACATGGACGCCTGGTCGCAAGGGATGATCGACGGCATCGCCAACTACACCGGCGATCCGACGGTGGAGGCGCGTTGTCATGCGGCGACCGCCGGAATCGACGCGGCCATCGACGACATGATCCCGGTCGTGAGCAAGAAACCCGATCTCAGTCTGCTCGGCGTCATGCTGCGCTCCGGCATGCCCGAAGCGAGCGTGCGCGCCAATATCAAGCTTGCCATCAGCGGCGGCCAGAACGAGCCGCGCGATGCCATCGCCGGCACGATCTGGGCCTTGCTCGCCCATCCCAGACAATTGGCGCTGGCGCAGGCCGGCGGGGTCTCGTGGCTGCAGGTCTTCGAGGAATACGCCCGCTGGATTTCGCCGATCGGCATGTCGCCGCGGCGCATCGCCAAGCCCTGGACCTACAAGGGCATCGCGTTCGCGCCCGAGGATCGAATCTTCTTCATGTTCGGGTCGGCCAATCGCGACGAGACGCACTTTGCGCGGGCCGACGCCTTCGACGTGACGCGCGATGTTTCGAAAAGCATCGCGTTCGGCGCCGGGCCGCATTTCTGCGCCGGCGCCTGGGATCGCGCGCCATGATCGCCGATGTCGCGCTGCCGGCGATCTTCTCCCGCCTGAAAGACCTTCGTCTCGAACGGCCGGAGTCGGTACACTTCGGCGGTTGGGCATTTCGCGGCCCAGCCGATCTGCCCGTCGCCTGGTCGGCGGCCCGAACGTGATGGCCGGGGTCGCTGCTCTTCGCAAGGGATCGCAAGCGCCATGAGTTCCTATGACGAATCCGAATTCGTCACCGACCCCGGCCTCGCGCTCCGCGAGCCGGCGCTGCAATCGCTTCTGGCGCTTTGGAACGCGAAGCGCGGCGCCAAGGCGATGCCGGCACGCGCCGATTTCGACGTCGCCGACCTGCGCCCGCATCTCGGTCACCTGGTCCTCGTCGACGTGCTCCGGCCGGAAATGCGCTTTCGCTATCGACTGATCGGCGTCGAGGTTACGCGCCGCGTGGGCCGCGACTCGACCGGCAAATACCTGGACGAGCTTTATGCGCCCGAACAATACGATCGGGTGATCGTCGCCTATCGCTGGGTGACGCAACAATGCCGCCCGATTCGGGTCGAGGCGACGCTGCGTCATGCCCATCGCGAGTGGATGCGCATCGAGTCGCTCGATCTCCCGCTGTCCCGCGACGGAGAGAGCGTGGACATGATCATGTCGCGTCCGGTGTTTTTGTAGTTCCTGCTGCGTTTATTGCCGAAGCCGATCTTCGGGTGGAGCGAAACCGGACACCCTGATAGACTCCACACCATGGGGATTCGCGCACCGAAGGATATCCGGGCGCCATGAGCGCTCCGGCCTACCAGACTTTGGCCGATCACGCCGGCACCGCGGCGCCGAGCGAAACCTTCGATCAGCGCCTCGCAGCCGAACGCATCGCCGCTCTCTACCGTACCAGCCTGTTCATGGCCGCCGGCAATCAGCTCGCGGTCGCCGTGGTGGTTGCGTTCTGCCGCGACCTGGCGCCAGCGTGGATGCTGGCTGCCTGGTTTGCTGCGACGGGCGCGATTGCTCTGATCCGCATGCCCACGGTCGCGCTTTACCGGCGCTACACGGTGGCGCTGACGCCTCGGAACTGGGGCTACGTCTATGCCGCGCTCAGCTTCATCTCCGGCTGCATCTGGGGCGCGGGCCTCGCCTATCTGGTGCCGATGGCCAATCCCTGGCAGCTCGTGCTGCTCGTCGTAGTGCCGCTGTTCACCGTGATCGGCGGCGCCAGCAACGGCGTGTTCATCGCGGCTTACATTGCTTACGCGACCGGGACGCTGGTCCCGTTGACGGCGGCTCTTGCGTTTCGACCCGACGGAAACGGCATGGCGCTCGCGCTCTGCACCGGCATCGCGTACTTGCTGTCGATCGTGCTCAGCAAGAAACTCGGCGCCAGCGTCATCGAATCCCTGAAGCTGCGCCTGCAAAACACCGACCTGATCGATCACCTGATCGGCGCGCGCGAGCGGGCGGAAGCAGGCAATCGCGCCAAGTCGGAATTTCTCGCCGTGATGAGCCACGAGATCCGCACGCCCATGACCGGCATTCTCGGCATGCTGCGGCTGGCGCTCGACGAGGCGGGCGACGGGCGTCAGCGTGAACGGCTGTCGACGGCGCTGACGTCGGCGGAGGCGCTCCTCACCATCCTCAACGACGTGCTGGATTTCTCGAAGCTCGAGTCCGATCACGTCAGTTTCGAAAGCGCACGGCTGTCGGTGCACCGCACCATCGAGAACGTGGTGACTCTCATGCGGCCGCGGGCTCTCGAAAAGGACGTGACGCTGACGCACAAAATCGCCGCCGAGGTGCCGTCGGCATTGGGCGGCGATGACGCCAGGCTTCGCCAGGTCCTGCTCAACCTGGTTGGCAACGCTTTGAAATTCACCGACCGGGGCAGCGTCTGCATCGACGTCAAGCCAGTAGCGGAGGCGGCCGCGTCGATTCGCCTGCGCTTCGAGGTTCGCGATACCGGCATCGGCATACCGCCGGAAGCCATGCCGCGCCTGTTCCAGTCCTTCGGTCAGGCGGATTCCTCCATATCGCGGCGCTTCGGCGGCACGGGTCTCGGCCTCGCCATCAGCCGGCGCATCGTCGAGCGGCAAGGCGGCGCCATCGGCGTCGATTCGAAACCCGCCCGCGGCAGCACGTTCTGGTTTGAACTGCCGTTCGAGCGCATTGCGTTCGACGGCGCAACCGATGCCGCGCGCGAAGTGGTCCTTCCGCCGCTCGACATTCTGCTGGTGGAAGACACCCAAGTGACCCGCGAGATCGCACTCGCGATCCTCGATGCCCGCGGTCATCGCGTGAAGGCCGTGGCCGATGGCCGTGCCGCCGTCGCCGAAGCCGCCGCGCGGCGCTTCGACATCGTGCTCATGGATATGCAGATGCCCGATATGGACGGGCTCGAAGCCGCGGCGGCGATCCGCAATCTGCCCGCGCCGAACGGCGCCGTTCCCATCGTCGCCCTCACGGCCGCTGCGTCCCCGGACGACGAAGCGCGCTGGCGACAGGCGGGGGTAGCGGATGTGGTGGCGAAGCCCTATCGGCCCGAAGCGCTGTTTGCCGCCATCGCCGGCGCTCTGGCGCTTCCCGGCACGATCCGGCAGCCATCGCCGGACGATGCGCTGCCGATCCGCCTGTTCGACGAGTCCCGCGCTCGTTCGTTGCGCGAGGCCGTCGGCGCCGACGAATTCTTCCACTTGGTCTCGATCTATCTCGACAACAGCCGGCGCCTCGCGGCCCATATCGAAGCTGCGGCCGCGGCGGCGGATACGAGGACCTTGGCGCGCACCGCCCATAGCATCAAGGGTACGGCCGGCAATTTCGGCCTTGGCGCGCTGGCCGAACGGTGCGGCGCGATCGAGCTAGCCGTGGCCGCCGATCGCCTTGCCGACGCACAAGCCTTGGCAATGGACTTTTCGGCGCTGTTGGCGGAGAGCAACGCCGCGCTGCTGGCGACGACGTCGGCCGAGAGCTCTAGCGCAATCAGCCATTGACGCTGCCGGCGGGGCGGAAGCCAACGCCCATTCGCGGGTTCGGTCGCGTGTAGTCAGCCGGTGATGCAGACGTCGACGGCGCGGCCGATGCGCTTTGCAACCCAGGCGCCCACTTCCATCAAACGGCGGTCATGCCCGGTTGCGCCGACCAGCTGAATGCCGAGCGGCAACCCTTGCGGGCCGCGGCCGATCGGGAACGTGAGGCACGGCACGCCGATCAGCGTCCACATCCGGTTGAACACCGGGTCTCCGGTCCGCAACAGAGTCTTCGGCGCCTCGCCGGGCGCGGCCAACGTGACGATCGCATCCGTGCCGTCGAACACTTGCCCGAGCGAGCGCCTGGCGCGCCGCGCCGTCGCACTGGCGTCGGCAACCGCGCTTGGCGATACGGCGCGGCCCTCTTCGATCAATTCGCGGAGCGCGGGACTTAGACGGTCCCTCGCCGTCTCGTATTCCTCGGCGAAGGATTGCGCCGCCTCGGCCTTGATGACCGATTGCTGCGCCTCGGTGAGCGATGCCCCGTCGAACGGCAGTTTGGCGTCAGTAATCTGGACGCCTTCGGCCGCAAGCTGTTTGGCCGCGGTCTCCAGCGCGCGCTGCATGGCCGGATCTGCCTTGTCCCAATAGGGCGTGCGATAGAAGGCAAGCCGCGGCGCGCGGCCGGATTGCGGCAGCGGCTCGGCCTTTTCCTTGAGCAACGCAGTGCGGAAGAGTTCGAGGTCATGAATGTCGCGGGCGAATATTCCGAGCGTGTCGAGGGACGGCGCGAACGGCTTGACGCCATCCATGGGAATCCAACCGTGGGTGCCCTTGAAGCCGTAGATGCCGCAGAAGGATGCCGGCCGGATCACCGAACCCGAGGTTTGCGTGCCGAAGGCGAGCGGCACCATGCCGTCGGCGACCGCGGCCGCCGAGCCGCTCGACGAGCCGCCGGGCGTGTGGCCGGTGTTGTGCGGGTTGGCGGTCTTGCCCGGCGTGAAAAAGGCGAACTCCGTCGTGACGGTCTTGCCGAGCACGTAGCCGTCGGCCTGTTGCAGGCGGCGCACGCATTCGGCGTCGCGCTCCGGCCGATGCCCGGCGTAGATCGGCGAGCCGTATTCGGTCGGCATGTTTTCCGTGTCGATGATGTCTTTCACGCCGACTGGAATGCCGTGCAACGGACCCGCGCGAAGGCCTTGGTCCGCGGCGCGCGCCGCCTTCAAGGCCAGCGCTTCGTCGAGAAATGCCCAGGCGCCGACCGCTTTTTCGCGCATCAGCACGTTCGACAGGCATTGGCGCAACAACGCCTCGCAGGTGAGGTCCTTGTTGGCGATAAGGCGCGAGGCTTCCACCGCGCCGGTCATGCCCATTGCCATCGCCGCCCCTCTCTGCCGACTGCCCGCCTCAAGGGAGCGACTTGATGATCTTTCGGAACTCGGGTTCCGCAAACGCCTTCAGCGTGCAGGTGCGCACGTTGCCGCCGGCGCCGATGGTCAGCGACATGGCGGCGGCCGTCTCGTCGTCGGGCGCCTCGACGATCGTCACGATGTCAAATTGCCCCATGGTCAGGTAGAACGCCTTCAATTCGCCGCCCATGTCCTTGAGCTGCTTCTTCACGCTATTGAGACGCGCCGGCGCGTTCTTGACCGTGCGAATGCCCTGTTCGGTGTAGTTCACCAGCGTGATGTAGGTCGGCATTGGCTTCCTCCGTATCGGATGACAGGCGATCCAAGCGACGCAATCGATAAAGTATATCAGCCCTTCCCGGGTCTGGCATGCGGCCGAAGCCCTTGACGGAGCCGCCCGCTACCGCCTTACTCGCGACAGCAAGTGACAAGAACCCGGAGGCGCGCCCATGTCGTTCCCCTTGACGCCGGCCAAGCCGGAATCGCTCGGCCTGAACAAGGCGGCGCTCGATCGTCTGGTCCGGGCGATCGAAGCGCACATCAAGGAAGGCCGGTACGCCGGCGCGCAAATCGCCGTGGCGCGCCACGGCAAGTTGGCGCTGTTCCAGACGTTCGGCGATGCCCGCGTCGATCCAAAACCGCTCCCCGCCAAGGACGACACGCTCTGGCTGCTCTATTCCAACACCAAGGTGATCACCGCGGCGGCGATCTGGACCTTGGCGGAGCGCGGCCTGATCCGCTTCACCGACACGGTCGCCGAGCACGTGCCCGGTTTCGAGAAGAACGGCAAAGGCGGCATCACCATCATCCAGCTGCTGACGCACCAGGGCGGCTTCCCGGAAGCCGACGTGCGCTTCAGCGCCTGGTCCGACCACAAATTGCTGCGCGAGCAGGTATGCGATTTCACTCTGGCCTGGACGCCGGGCTCGCGGGTGCAGTACCACCCGCTGGCCGCCCATTGGGTGGCGGGCGTGCTGGTCGAGGCGGTCACCGGCACCGATTTCCGCACTTTCATCGCCAAGGAAGTGGTCGGACCGCTCGGCCTCGAGGGCGAACTCTATGTCGGCTTGCCCGAGCGCGAGCACGGCCGCGCCTCCGACATGCACGATCCCGACCCTAAGGCCAAGGCGCAGATCAGGCGCAAGGACGAAAACACGCCGGAATGGCGCTTGGCAGGCGTGCCGGGCGGCGGCGGTTACGCAACGGCACGGGCCATGGCGGCGTTCTATCAGATGATGGTCGCCGGCGGCACGCTCAACGGCGTGCGTCTGTTCTCGCCGCGCACCGTGCAATACGTCACGCGCAATTTCACCGGCGACCGGCCCGATCTCTACATGGGCATGCCCATGCATCGCGGACTGGGACCGCATGTTCGCGGCACCACCGATACGATCCGCGGCCTCGGCTCGCTCGCCTCGCCGCGCACCTTTGGGCACGGCGGCGTCGGCTCATCCTATTGCTGGGGCGATCCGGATTCCGGCGTGTCGTTCGCCTATCTCACCAACACGCGCATTCCCGATCCCTGGCACAGCGCGCGCCTCGACGCGATCAGCAACTTCGTCCACACGGCGATCGAGTAGCGGCGAAACGGTTTCGTCAGACGAAGGTGACGCGCGCCTGACCTAGCCCGTCGATGGCGACCTCGACCAGTTCGCCGCGCGCCGGCCATTTGCTGGCGACCAGGCTGCCGGTCAGCACCACGTCGCCGCGCTTCAACCCGCGGCCCTGCGCGGCGGCTTGATTGGCCACGAACGC
>DASQHM010000044.1:0-45427 GCA_035632095.1 Candidatus Cybelea sp.
GAATCGGAAACCAAGGCGGCGGTTCAGCGGCTGCGATAGCTGATCCGCCAGATCGCGTTCGCCACGTCGTCGGCGATGAGCAGCGCGCCGTCCTTTGCCACCGCAAGTCCCACGGGCCGGCCCCATACATGCGCCGTATCGTCGCCCTCGCCCCAGAATCCGGTGGCGAAGGTTTCGTAGCCGTGGCCCGCCGGTCGGCCGTCCTTGAAGCGCACCCGCGCGATCAGATATCCGGTCGGCTTGCTCGAATTCCACGAGCCGTGGAACGAGACGAAGGCGTCGCCCTTGTACTCCGCCGGAAACATCGCGCCGTCGTAGAAGATGAGACCGAGCGGCGCCGAGTGGGACTGGAACAGAACGTCGCCCGCGAGCGCTTTCGCGACCAGGTCCGGCTTCATGGAACCGTAGTCCGGATCGGGATGGCGGCCGGCATAGGCGTAGGGCCAGCCGTAAAAGCCGCCGTCGTGCAAACCGACGAGGTAGTCGGGCACCAATCCGTCGCCCAATCCGTCCCGCTCGTTCACCACCACGTAGGGAACGCCGCTCACCGGATTGACCGCGATGCCGACTGGGTTGCGCAAGCCGTTTGCGAATGTGCGCTGGTTTTGGCCGTTCATGTCGAACCATTGCACGCTGGCATAGGGTAAGGGCTCTTCGGCGCGATTGTGCCGCGAGCCGACGGTGACGAAGAGGCCGCGGCCGTCGGCGCTGAAGGCGATGTTGCGCGTCCAGTGCCCGGCGCTGAGCGCGCCGAGCGCATCCTTGGCCGTCACGTCCTCGGGTTTGCCGGCGGCCTTGAGATCGCCCACGCGATAGGGCAGCCGGCGCACCTGATGCAGCTCGCCCACGTAAAGATAACCGCCATGCAGCGCCAAGCCGTGCGGCACGTCGAGCCCTTCGGCGAAGATCGAGCGTACGTCGGCGACGCCCTGGCCTTTCGTGTCGCGCAGGATGGTGATGCGGCCGGCCTGCGATTCGGCCAGCAGCACGTCGCCGTTCGGCGCGACGATCAGATTGCGCGCGTGCAGGAAACCATCTGCAAAGCGATTGAACGCGAAACCGGGCGGCATCGCCAATGTGGGATTCGACGGCACCGACATGCGCCGCGGCGGATTGGCCGTGGACTTGGTCGCGTAAGGCGCCGGCAACGTGTCCGGGTCGATCACGATCTTCTCGCCGACCGGCTGACGCTGCGCCAAAGCCGGAATGCTCCATGCCACCGCCAGACAAACGACCGAAAACAATGTTGCGCGCATGATCGAGCACCCGCTTCCCAGGCCAACTGACGGAACCGAACCGATGATACGGCGAGCGCGCCGCGGCAGCCATCTACTAGAGTGACCAACCCTCCGTAGCGCTGGAATTTGAAGATCGACCTGGTGATCGAGGCCGGTCTCCGAGGCTTTAAGTAGATTCCGAACCTTCTATCGCCGCCCTTTGAAGCGTTTGCTGAGCAGGTGACTATTATTGAGGGGAAGACAATGTTCGAGTCGCCGTACATCATTCAGGGAAACATCAGGCATTACCAAGAGCTTCTGAGATTGGACCGCATATCGGACGTACAGCGACGGACAGTGATCATGCTGCTCGCCGAAGCGCAGGCGCAATTGCCGCTCGCCTTGGCGGAAGAAAATAAATTCGGTTTTCAAAGGGCGCGCGCGCGCCAGTTCGTCTAGGTGCGGGCTTTTTTGTATCGAGGCCATCCGCTTTCATGCCTGCCGCGCTAGTGGCGCAATATCGACGGCCCGAGCGGGCCCGAGCCGACGCGCTACGGCGACTGGGAACGCAACGGCATCGTCAGCGATTTCTAGCCGCGAAGCGCCGCGAGGCTCTTTCGCTGCCTGCCCGCGGCATCGAAGTTCGCCGGGTCGAGCCAGCGTTCGAAGGCCGCCTTGCGCGACGGCCATTCGCTGTCGAGGATCGAGAACCAGCACGAATCGCGGTTGCGGCCCTTGTAGACCATGTGCTGGCGGAAGATGCCTTCGAAACGAAAGCCCAATCGCTCGGCCGCCGCGCGCGACGGCGCATTGAAGCTGTCGCACTTCCATTCGTAGCGGCGATAGCCGAGCTCGTCGAAGACGCGGCGCATCATCAGATACATCGCCTCGGTTGCCGCGGGCTTGCGCTGCAGCCGCGGCGAATAGTTGATATGGCCGACCTCGATCGAGCCGGAGGCCGGGTCCATGCGCATCAGGCTCGCCACGCCGACGGCGCGGCCCGACGCCAGATCGATGACGGCGTGAAAATGCGGATCCGGCGCCGGCGCCATCTTGGCCATCCACGCCGCATAATCCTCGAACCGCTCGAACGGGCCGTAGCCGAGATAGGTGAAGTTGCGGCCCTCCACGTCGTCGCGGTTGGCTTCGAACAGGTCCTTGCCGTGGCGCGCCGGATCGAGGGATTCGACCCGGCAGAAGCGGCCCTGCATGGGCGCATGCGGGGGGCGCTCGCGCGGGGTCCAGCCCGGAACCGGAAACCCGACCGGCTGGCCCAGATGATTGGTATAGCCGCTCATGGCTTTGCCCGCCCGGCGATGCGCTTCAACGCCTCGTCCAATGCGGTCCCCGGCGCAAGGTCCTTGAGATAGCCGGGCACCACGGTACCCGGATTGAGCCGCGGATCTGGCTCCAGCGCGCCGAATACCATGCGGACCGGCAGGACGCCGGCCCAGACCGGCAAAGCGTAGTCCGCTTCGTCGTCGATCGGCGGGCCGGTGCGGATTTTCGCCGCCGCTTCGTCGATCTCCATGCGCAGCACCGTGGTCCCTTTAAGCTCTTTCGGCGTCGGCGGCCGCGCCTCGGCCCAGCGGCCCGGCGCGAACTTGGCCATGAACGCATCGAGCGCCGCTTCCGCCTCGACCTTGTCCTCCACCTTGTAGGCGACGCCGAACGCGGTTACCGAGCGGTAGTTGATCGAATGATGGAAGCCCGAGCGCGCCAGCACGAAACCGTCGAAATGGGTAACGGCGACGCAGGCCGGCACGCCTTCGCCGAGCGTGCGTAACATGCGGCTGGCGGAGGAGCCGTGCCAATAGAGTGTGTCGCCCGCGCGCCAGAACGCCGTCGGCGTCACGTAGGGCGCGCCGTCGATCACGTAACCGATATGGGCGATCAACGCCGCATCGAGCACGGCATGCACGGTTTCGCGCTCGTAATGGGCGCGCTTCGGCAGCCGTTTGATCCGGCTGCGCGGGGTGGGCTTGAAGGCGGTCATGGCTCGAACTCCGGAGAGCGAACACGGGCTGGCTGCTGGATACCGCGAAAGTGGTTGCGTGAACAGGTCCAGATCGCCATAAGGGATGGAGCCACTTTCGACTGCAAGGTGTCCCCTGACCCGCCAACGCACCGAAGTTTCGCTGCTGGCCCTGCATCTCGATGCCGCCGCACCCGAGCCGCTGCACCGCCAGCTCTATGCGGGCGTGCGCGAGCTTGTGCTGACCGGCCGACTTGGCCGGGGAGCACGGCTGCCGTCCAGCCGCGCCCTGGCCGACGAGCTCGGCGTATCGCGCAACACCGTGTTGATGGCGCTGGAGCAACTTGCGTCCGAAGGCTATGTGGAGGGCCGGTTGGGTTCGGGGAGTTTCGTTCCCGACGAACTCCCGGATGTGGCGCCGGTCCGCCATCGCCGCGCCGAGGCCCGCCGCAGCGGTCCCGCCCTGTCGGTACGCGGACGCGCATTGGCCGGCCGGGGCGCGATCAGTGTGCGGCGCCAAGGCTTGCTCGCGCCGGGCCCCGACACCAGCGACTTCCCGTTCGAGCTTTGGGCGCGGCTGACGGCCAAGCATTGGCGCGCACCCGATGCGGCGCTGGTTGCCGCGAGCGATCCGCGCGGACATCTGGCGTTGCGGCAGGCCATCGCCGAATACCTTCGGACCGTGCGCGCCGTGCATTGCGATGCCGAGCAAGTCATCGTCGTTTCCGGCGCGCGGCAAGCGGTCGATCTGTGCGCGCGCACGCTGCTCGATCCAGGCGACGGCGCGGCGGTGGAAGAACCCGGCTTCGCCGGCATTCGCGCCGTGCTCGCCGCCGCCGGCGCCAGGCTCGTGCCGGTGCCGGTGGACGCCGAGGGCATGCGCGTGCCGAAGAGCCGCGACAAGCTGCGCCTGATCTGCGTGGCGCCGTCCCATCAATATCCGCTCGGCGTGACCATGAGCTTGGGGAGGCGGCTCGACCTGCTGGCGCGCGCGAGAGAGCTCGGCGCCTGGATCGTGGAGGACGACTACGATAGCGAGTTCCGCTACGCCGGACCGCCGCTCGCGGCGCTGCAAGGTCTCGATCCGGATGGCCGCGTGGTCTACATCGGCAGTTTCTCCAAGATTCTGTTTCCCTCGCTCCGCCTCGGCTATCTGGTGGCGCCGCCGCAAGCGGTCGAGGACTTCGCCCGCGCGCGCAGCACCCTCGACGATCACCCGGCGTCGGCCATGCAGCCCGTGCTGGCGGATTTCATCGCCGAGGGTCACTTCGCCCAGCATGTGCGGCGCATGCGCAAGCGCTACGCCGAGCGGCAGCGTGTCTTGCTCGACGCCGCGGCGACGGAGTTGCCCGGTCTGTTGATGCTGTCGCCCGACCCGGCCGGCATGCATCTGGTCGGCGAGCTGGCGCCATCGTTGGCGAAGCGCATGGACGACGTCACGGCATCGCGGCGCGCAGCGAAGGCAGGTCACGCGGTGCCGCCGCTATCGAGCTGTTACCTCGGCGTCCCGCGCCGCCAGGGCCTGCTCATCGGCTACGCCGCGACCCCCGACGATGCAATTGCGCCGGCCGTGGCGACGCTGGCGGCGGCACTTGCCTGAGACTCACTACTGGGGTTGTCGCGGCGAACTCACTTTTCGACAAGCTCAGGGCGAGGCGTTCTTTTTCGTGAAGCCATCAAGCCAAAAATCGCCTCATGCTGAGCCTGTCGAAGCATGAGGGCCTACTGCCTCACCCCTGGTTCTGGCGGTTGTCGACCAGATCGTTGACAACGGTCGGGTCGGCCAAGGTCGATGTGTCGCCGAGGTTGCCGTAATCGTTCTCGGCGATCTTGCGCAAAATTCGCCGCATGATCTTGCCCGAGCGCGTCTTCGGCAATCCGGGCGCCCATTGAATGAGATCCGGTGACGCGATCGGCCCGATCTCCTTGCGCACCCAGGCAACCAGCTCCTTCCGCAAGGCCTCGGTCGGAACTTCGCCGGCATTCAACGTCACATAGGCATAGATGCCCTGGCCCTTGATGTCGTGCGGATAGCCGACGACGGCGGCTTCGGCCACCTTGGGGTGCGCCACCAGCGCGCTCTCCACCTCGGCCGTGCCCATGCGATGGCCGGCCACATTGATCACGTCGTCCACCCGGCCGGTGATCCAGTAGTAGCCGTCGGCGTCGCGGCGACAACCGTCGCCGGTGAAATACCGTCCGGGGAATTGCGTGAAGTACTGCTGCTTGAAGCGCTCGTGATCGCCGTAGACCGTGCGCATCATGCCGGGCCAGCTTGCCGAGATGCAGAGATTGCCTTGGGTCTCGCCCTTGAGCTCCTTGCCCTCGTTGTCGACGATCAGCGGCTGGACGCCGAAGAACGGCTTGGTGGCGGAACCGGGCTTTTGCGCAATGGCGCCGGGCAGCGGCGTGATCAGGATGCCGCCGGTCTCCGTCTGCCACCATGTGTCGACGATCGGGCAGCGTCCGTCGCCGACCACGCCGTGATACCAGAGCCAGGCTTCCGGATTGATCGGCTCGCCGACCGTGCCGAGCAGGCGGATGGACTTGCGGCTCGTCTTCTTCACCGGCCCCTCGCCCTCGCGCATAAGGGCGCGGATCGCCGTCGGCGCGGTGTAGAAGATGTTGACCTTGTGCTTGTCCACCACCTGCCAGAAGCGCGACGCGTCCGGATAGTTCGGCACGCCCTCGAACATGAGCGAGATCGCGCCGTTGGCGAGCGGCCCGTAGACGATGTAGCTGTGGCCGGTGACCCAGCCGACGTCCGCCGTGCACCAAAAGACGTCGCCGTCGTGATAGTCGAAAACGTATTGATGGGTCATGGATACATAGACCATGTAGCCGCCGGTCGTGTGCAGCACGCCCTTGGGCTTACCCGTCGAGCCCGACGTGTAGAGGATGAACAGCGGATCTTCCGCGCCCATTTCCACCGGCGGACAATCCGCGCTCACCTTGGCCGCGGCCTCGTGGTACCAGACGTCGCGTTTCGCATCGAACGCCACCTTGCCGCCGGTATGACGCACGACCAGCACGGTCTTGACGTCGGGGCATTGCTTCAGCGCTTCGTCCGTGTTGGCCTTCAGCGGAATCTTGCGCCCGCCGCGCAGGCCCTCATCCGCCGTGACGATGAAGGTCGATTTGCAGTCGAGAACGCGGCCCGCCAGGCTGTCGGGCGAAAAGCCGCCGAACACCACCGAATGAATTGCGCCGATGCGGGCGCAGGCGAGAAGGGCGTAGGCCGACTCGAGGATCATGGGCAGATAGATCGTCACGCGGTCGCCCTTTTTCACGCCATGCGCTTTCAGCACATTGGCGAAGCGGCATACCTCCGCGTGCAGTTCCTTGTACGTGACTTTCTTCGAGACCGACGGGTCGTCGCCCTCCCAGATGATCGCCGTCTGGTTGGCGCGTTTCGGCAGATGGCGGTCGATGCAATTGACCGACGCGTTCAAGGTGCCGTCGTGGAACCAGCGGATATGCAGGTCGTTTTGGTCGAAAGATGAGTCACAGACCTTGCTGTAGGGCTTGATCCAGTCGATGCGCTTGCCGTGTTCGCGCCAGAACCCCTCCGGGTCATCGATGGAGTGCTTGTACATGGCGTCGTAACGCTTCGCATCGGCCCAGGCGCGCTTGGCCCAATCGGCGGCGACGGGGAAAAGGGTCTTGTCAGACATGGCGGCGGCCTCCCTGAACCAAGTATTCGAACCGGCCGCTTTGCGGCGGTATTGCGCCAAGTTTAACCACTGTCCCCGGCGGCGGGCAAAGCTTGCCTTGAGCGTCGATTGGATGCTGAATGGCGCGCGGCAACAAGGAGTAAGCCATGCAGTTGCAGTTGCAGACCTGGGCCGATGTCGAAAGTTACCTGAAGCAGAGCCGTGGCATCATCGTACCGATCGGCTCGACCGAGCAGCATGGCCCCAACGGATTGATCGGCACCGATGCGATTTGCGCCGAAGTCATCGCCAAAGGCGTCGGCGATGCGGCCCATGCCATGGTCGCGCCGACCATCGCCGTCGGCATGGCGCAACACCATTTGGGCTTTCCCGGCTCCATGACCCTCAGGCCCTCGACCCTGATCGCCGTCATCAAGGACATGATCGACTCGCTCACCAAGCCCGGGTTCCGGCGCTTTTTCTTCATCAACGGCCACGGCGGCAACATCGCGACCGTGTCCGCGGCTTTTTCCGAAATCTATGCCGAAGCAAGCTTAGGTCCGGCCGGCAACAGCGCCGGCGTGAAATGCCGCCTGAAGAACTGGTGGCAGACGCCGGGTGTGCACAAGCTCGCGAAGGAACTCTACGGCGAGTCCGAAGGCAGCCATGCCACGCCCTCGGAGGTGTCGCTCACCTGGTACGCCCATCCGAACGCGGCGCGGCCCATGACGCTCGATCCGCAAATCGCGCCCAAGGGCGATTTCACCGACGCCGACGATTACCGCCGCAATTTTCCCGATGGACGCATCGGCTCGAATCCCGGCCTGTCGAGTGTCGAGGCCGGCAAGCGCTTCTATGACGCGGCGGTCAAGGAAATCGCCGAAGAATACAAGGCCTGGCTCGCGAAGACCTGATCGGCAAGAACCGAAAGGTCCTTATGGTTCGACATTCACCTTGAGGATCGCGTCGGCAACACTACCTCACCCTCCCGTCGCTAACGCGCCGGGTCCCTCCCTCTCCCCCGCTACGCGGCGGAGAGGGAAATCGCGCGAGACCCTCTCCGCCTGTCTGGGGGAGAGGGTGCGAGCGGAGCGAGCGGGTGAGGTGAGCGTTGTGAAGTTACCCTCATCCTGAGCCTGTCGAAGGACGAGGACCTTACGCCTCGGCGCCCGCCATCTTGCAGATGCGCCGCCAGGACGGCGCGTCGATCGGCACAACCGAGAGCCGCGTGTGGCGCACCAGCAGCAGATGAGCGAGCTTCGGATCGGCCTTGATCTCGCTCAAAGTAACGGGCTTCGGCACAGGCCCAAGCGGTTTCACCGCGACCATGCCGAAACGCCCCTTCTCATCGCTCGGGTCCGGCCGATAGAGGCCGCTCACTTCCATGATGCCGACGATGCGTTTCTCGTCGCCCGAATGATAGAAGAAGCACCGGTCGCCGAGCTGCATGGCCTTCATGTTGTTGGCGGCTTGATGGTTACGCACGCCGTCCCAATCGGTGGAACCCTTTTTCACCAGGTCGTCCCAGGAGAACGTCTCCGCTTCCGATTTCATCAGCCAGTACTTCATGGGATGCGACTTTCGATCATTGGGCGATCATTGAGCCGGCTGGTCTTCGACCGTGAACGGTCGCGCGAGCAGACCGGCGATGGCGTCGTCGATGGCGGCGCCACGATGCAGGATCGCGTCGACCGCCGCCGAGATCGGCATATCGACGCCAAGCCGTTTGGCGAGCGCAAGGACCGCGGGCGCGGTGTCGACGCCTTCCGCGACCGAGCGGCGCGCGCCCTGAATCTCGGCCAGGCTCCGGCCTTGGCCGAGCGCGCGGCCAAGCGAGTAGTTGCGGGAGCTTTCGCCGGTGCAGGTCAACACCAGGTCGCCGAGGCCCGAGAGGCCCATTAGAGTGGTCGGCTCGGCGCCCTTGGCGCGGCCGAGGCGCAGCATTTCGGCCAGACCCCGCGTGATCAGCGCCGCGCGCGCGTTGTCGCCGAGATTGCGCCCCGCGACGACGCCGCAGGCGATGGCGAGCACGTTCTTCACCGCGCCGCCGATTTCCGCGCCGACGATATCGCCGGAAAGGTACGGCCGGAAGGTCGGCAGGCCGATGCGTTGCACCAGCGCGCGCCCGAGCGCCGCATCGTTCGTGGCAAGGGTGACGGCGGTCGGCAGGCCGCGCGCGACTTCGGCCGCAAAAGTCGGCCCGCTCAGCACCGATATGGGCACGGGCGGCAGCACCGCCTCCACCACTTCGTTCATCAGCAATCCGGTGCCCTGTTCGATGCCCTTGGCGCAGATCACCACGGGCGTCGACGGCTTGATGTGCGGGCGAAGCGCCTCCGCAACCGCGCGCATATGCTGCGCCGGCACCACGAGCAGAAGGGCGTCCGCCTTGGCGGTCTCGGCGAGATCGGTGGTGGCGCGCACGGTCGGATCGAGATCGACGCCCGGCAGGAAGAACCGATTGCGATGCTCGGCGTTGATGCCGTTCACCACCTCGGTTTCGCGCGCCCAGAGCGTCACGCGCGCACCGCCCGCCGTCGCGATATTGGCGAGCGCCGTTCCCCAGGCGCCGCCGCCGATCACGCCTATGCGCCGGATCATCATTCGTCAGCCTATCACGCCTTCGCGCCGGCAAAGGCCGCCGGCGGCGCGTTCGGGTCGAGCGGCCAGCGCGCCCGCGCCGGCGCATCCAGCGCATCGGTCATGCCGAGCCTGAGGCGCTCCAAACCGGCCCAGGCGATCATGGCGCCGTTGTCCGTGCAAAGCGCAGGCGGCGGCGCGACCAAGTCAAATCCGTGGCGCTCCGCCGCTTGTCTCAAGCGCGCGCGCAGGTGCGCATTGGCGGCGACGCCGCCGGCGACGACAAAAGTCCGCGCATTGGGATGGATCGCGCGAAACGTCTCCATGGCGTGCATCGAGCGGTCGGTCAGCACGTCGGCCACCGCCGCCTGAAAGCCCGCGGCCAGGTCGGCGTAGTCCTGCGGGCTCGCCGGATGCAACGCCTCGCGCGCGTGACGCACGGCGGTCTTCAGGCCGGAGAACGAAAAGTCGCAGCCCTCGCGCCCCAGCATCGGCCGCGGCAGCTTGAAGCGCCTCGCATCGCCCGTTGCCGCCAGCCTCTCCACCGCCGGGCCGCCCGGATAGCCGAGGCCGAGGAGTTTGGCGATCTTGTCGAAGGCCTCGCCGACCGCATCGTCGATGGTGGTGCCGAGGCGGCGATAGCGGCCGACACCCTCGACCGCGAGCAACTGGCAATGGCCGCCGGAGACAAGCAGGAGCAGATAGGGAAACGGCACGTCCGCGATCAGGCGCACCGACAACGCGTGACCTTCAAGATGGTTCACGGCGATCAGAGGGCACCCGGCGACCGCGGCGATTCCCTTGGCGGTCAGCAGACCGACGATCACCCCGCCGATCAGGCCCGGGCCTGCGGTGGCGGCGATGCCGTCCAAGTCGTCGAATTCAAGCTCTGCCTTCGCCATCACGCGCTGGACCAAACCGTCGAGGTGCGCGATATGGGCGCGCGCGGCGATCTCGGGCACGATGCCCTGATAGGGGCGATGCTCGTCGAGCTGCGAGAGCACGACCTCGGCCAAGACGTGGCGCCGATCGTCCACCACCGCGCAAGCGGTTTCATCGCAGCTGGTTTCGATCCCAAGAACGCGCATCGCTCCGGCCCGCATGCTTGCGCCGCCGATTTCGGCTATAACAGCGCTCAAATCGCTACGAGGCTGTAACACCATGCCGTCGACCCGGCAAGCGGCGCTGCGCATCGGCACGCGTGGCAGTCCGCTGGCCCTGGCGCAAGCCGATGAAACGCGACGCCGCCTGCTGGCCGCGCATCCGGCGCTGGCCGCGGCCGGCATCGAGATCATCGCCATCAAGACTACCGGCGACCGCATCCAGGACCGCACTTTGAGCGAAGCCGGCGGCAAGGGCCTCTTCACCAAGGAGCTCGAAGAGGCACTGCTCGATCGCCGCATCGATCTCGCGGTGCATTCCATGAAGGACATGCCGACCTGGGAGCCGCCGGGATTGGTGATCGGAGCCATGCTGCCGCGCGAAGACCCGCGCGATGCATTGATCGCAAATGGCGCAAAGCGGCTTCTCGACCTGCCGAGAAATGCCGTGGTCGGCACCGCTGCACTCCGCCGCGAGGCGCAATTGCGTCATCTTCGTCCCGATCTGAAGGTGATCCCGTTTCGCGGCAACGTGGAGACGCGGTTGCGCAAGCTTGCCGAAGGTCGGGCGGATGCCACCTTGCTCGCTCTTGCCGGCTTGAAGCGCCTCGGCCTCGAAGCACGCGCGGCCGCGATCATCGGCGTGGACGAAATCCTGCCCGCCGTGGCCCAGGGCGCCATCGGCCTCGAATGCCGCGGGAACGATGCGCCGACGCGAAGTCTTATTGCATCCATCGACGATCGCGACACGTCCACGTGCGTCCGGGCCGAGCGCGCCATGTTGGCCGTGCTCGACGGTTCGTGCCGCACGCCCATCGCCGGCCTCGCACAATTCAAGGGACCATCGCAAATCGTCATGCGCGGCATGGTGCTCAAACCCGACGGGAGCGAGGCCCACGAGGCAGCGCGCGAGGGAGCGCGCGGCGACGCGGAGGCGCTCGGCCGCGATCTCGGCGAGGAGTTGAAACGCAGAGCTGGTCCTGGCTTCTTTTCGCCCGGACACTGATGGCAGGGCCGCGCCGCATGCTCGTGACCAGGCCGCGCGACGATGCGGAGGAATTCGCCGCGGCGCTTCGCACGCTCGGCGTGGAGCCCGTCATCGAACCCATGTTCGCGGTTCGCTTCCTTGACGCGCCGCTCGATCTCGCGGGCGTGCAGGCTTTGTTGCTGACCAGCCGGAACGGCGTGCGCGCGCTGACGCAGGCGAGCGGCGAACGCGCCTTGCCGGTCTTCGCGGTGGGCGATGCGACGGCAAGCGAGGCGCGCGCCGCCGGCTTTGCATCCGTTGTCAGCGCCGAGGGCGACGCGGCTGCGTTGGCCGCATTGGCCGGCCGTCGTCTCGATCCCGCCAAAGGCGTACTCGTTCACGTGGCGGGCACCGAGGTCGCGGGCGATCTTGCCGGCGCGCTCAAGGCATCCGGGTTTGCAGTGCGCCGGATCGTGTTGTATGAGGCACGGCCGGTTACGGAATTGACACCCGCGACATACGAAGACCTGGTCCGGGGTCATATCGACTCGGCCGCCTTTTTCTCTCCCCGCACGGCAGCCACGTTTGTTAGGCTGGCTTCGGCGGAGGCAATCGAAAGCGTAGCCCGGAACATGACTGCCTATTGTCTGTCGCCGGCCGCGGCGGAAGCGGCGGGATCGCTGCCTTGGTCGCGCGTTATCGTCGCCGCCAAACCCAACCAGCCGGAACTGTTGCGGCTGATCGAGACGGAGGTCCGGCCGTCGTGAGCGCGCCCCAAGACGGAGTGCCGCATACGGAAGACGAGAGCGCCGCCGTGGCGCTGGCCGCATTGGAGCAGCCGAAGCCGCGGCGCGGCGTTACGTTGCGTTGGATCGGCGTCGCCGTCCTTGCCGTCGTCGTCGCGGGCGTCGCCGGGCTGCCGCTGATACGGCCGATGCTGCGGGCCGTACTGCCTTCGAGTCAAACCGCGCAAATCGTCGATGCGGGCGCACAGCATGGACCCACGCTCGAGCAGCGCATCGCCACGATCGAGAAGCGCCAGCAAGCGCAGCCCGTGGCGGGCGAGCTGATGCAGCGGATTGCCGCCACCAGCGAGGCGCTCGACAATCTGCAACAGCAAGTGGCGCGCGTCGAGGAAGAGGCCCAAAGCCTGTCCGAGGTGGAAGGGCGCCTGGCCAAGATCGAGCAACGGCTTCTGGCACTGGAAAAAAACCAGCAGGACGAAACCGCGAAGGGCGCCCCCGATGCGGCGCTCGGCGCCAAAGTGGCGGAACAAGGTCGCGACATCGCCGCGCTCAATCAGCAGCTGGCGGCGATGCAAACAAGTTCGCTCACGCTGGGGCGCGATGCACGCAAAGTGGCGCTGATCATGGCGTTGAACCAGCTTGGCGAGGCGGTCGAGCGATCCGGCGCACTTGCTCCGGAGCTTAAGGCGGTCGATGAGCTGGCCGCCGATGCGCCGGACGATCCGGCGCTTGCCACGCTGAAGCAATTTGCCGCGACCGGCGTGCCGACGCTCGGCGCGCTCCAAGCGAGCTTCGTGAAAACGGCCACCGCCATCGTGTCGGCCGCCAATGCCTCGACCGATTCGAGTTGGTGGAACCACGTGATCACGCGCGTCACGTCCGTGATCACCATCCGCCGCACGGGCGAAGTGGCGGGGAATACCGCCGAAGCCGTGGTCGCGCGGGCGGAACGGCGCCTGGCGGCGGGCGATCTGGCGGCCGCGGTGCGCGAGCTCGACGCGCTAAAGGACGATCCCGCCGCGGCCGATTGGCTCAAAGGCGCGCGTGCGCATCTGACCGTGACCGCGGCGATCGAGGATTTGCGCACCCGCACGCTCGCGGGCATGGGCAAGTCCAAGCCGGCCGGACAGTGACCGCGCCATGATTCGCTTTGCCATCGCGTCGCTGGTCGTGCTGGCGCTAGGCATCGGCCTCGCCTGGCTCGCCGGCCATTCCGGCGGTGTCGTTCTGGAAATCGGTGACCTGCGCGTCGAGACGACGGTTCTCGCGGCGGCGGTCGCGGTTGCCTTCGTCATATTCGTTTCGGTTTTGGCGCATCACGCCTGGCGCTGGCTGCGCCATGGGCCGAGCCGATTCGGCTCCTCGCGCGCGTCGCGACGGCGCCGCGAGGGATATTTGGCGTTGACGCGCGGCTTCGTCGCCGTGGCGGCAGGCGAAGTCGGCGAAGCGAAGCGGCACGCCACGCAAGCGGCGAAGCTCATGCGCGATCCGCCGCTGACGCTGCTGCTTTCGGCACAGGCGGCGCAGCTCGCCGGCGAGGAGGCGGAAGCCGAGCGGCACTTCACCGCCATGCTGCAACAACCGGAGACCGAATTTCTGGGGTTGCGGGGTTTGCTGGCGCAAGCCGTCCGGCGCGGCGAACGCGGCCGGGCGCTGGAACTGGCCGAGCGCGCGCGCGCGCTCAAACCGAAGACGCCGTGGCTGTTGCGCGAATTGTTCCAACTCCAGGCCGCCGAGCAGCGTTGGATCGCGGCCGAAGCGACCCTGGGAGAGGCGATCAAGGCCAAGGCGATTCCGGCGGATGAAGGCCGGCACCGGCAGGCGGTGTTGATCTTTCAGCGCGCCGAGAGCGCCGCGCGCGAGGGCCGCAACGACGAGGCGCGCAAACTGGCGGAGCAAGCGCAAGTCCTGGCGCCGGACTTCGTTCCCGCAATCCTGTTGGCGGCGGACATGCAGCGCCGCCGCGGCAAGGTGCGCAAGGCGGCGAAGCTTCTGTTTGACGGCTATGCGCGCATGCCGCATCCCGACGTGATCGCGGCATATATGGCGTTGAGCCCGAGCGACGATCCGGCGGCCAAGCTGAAACGGATGCGCGATCTTACGGCCGGCGCGCCCGAACACATGGAGAGCCGGCTGGCCCTGGCGGAGGCGGCGTTGTCCGCCGGCGACTTTCCGCTGGTGCGCGAGCAGCTCAAACCGCTCGTCGGCGAGCGGCCGAGCCCGCGCGCGGCGAGGCTCATGGCGGAGCTGGACGAGCGCCAATACGGCGACGGCTTGAGCGCGCGCCAATGGCTGCTGCGCGCAGCTTCCGCCTCGCCCGATCCGACATGGCTTTGCGCCGCGTGCGGCGGCCAGAACGAACGCTGGGCAATCCGCTGCGCGGCATGCGGCGGCTTCGACACGCTGCACTGGAAACGTCCGCCCGGACCGGCGGATCTGGCGCCGGCCCTGGAAGGCCGCGTCGCCGCCGGCGCCCCCGCGTCGCTGCCCAAGGCCCCAGCCGAGCCCGCGGCGGCCACCTTGACTTGAACGACCCGCCAGGCTTGCGGATAGAGGCGCTTGGCAGTAAGTTCCCCGCCCGTTCGCCGTCCGCGTATCCAGCAAGCGCCGTCAGGTGGTCAGGCCCCGATAGCTCAGCGGTAGAGCAACCGCTTCGTAAGCGGTAGGCCGTTGGTTCAAATCCGACTCGGGGCACCACTCTTCATGTTGATGCGCGGCGGGATTTTCCGGTGTCGGGTTCCATGAACGAGCTGCGCGAACTCGAAATCAAGCACGGCGGCGTCACGCGCCGGCTGAGCTATCGCCACGGCACCTCCGACGAAGGCGTGATCCAGCAGGTCTTCCAACAGGTCGATTACGATCTGCGCCGCTTGCGCCGGTGCGACGAGATCCTCGCCTACGTCGGATCGCAGCATCGCCGGGGATTGCGGCCGCTGATCGTCGACGCGGGCGCCAACATCGGTGCGTCGTCGCTTTACTTCGCGCTCGCGTTTCCGACCGCCATCGTGGTGGCCATCGAGCCGGAAGACGGCAACTTCGCCCTGCTGCAAAAGAACGTCGCCGGTTTCAACGTACGCTGCATCAAGGCGGCGCTCAGCTCCTCGCCCGGCTCGGCCAGGCTTGTCGACCCCGGCATCGGACATTGGGGCTATCGCGCCGATCCGGACGCGGGCGGCAATCTCACCTGCGTCACCATGCGCGAGATCTTCGCCGCCGAGCGCAACGACGTCACGTGGCCGTTCATCGTCAAGGTGGATATCGAAGGCGGCGAAGCGTCGGTGTTCGACAAGGACACCGCTTGGGTCGACGAAACGCCGATCATCATCGTCGAGCTGCACGACTGGCTGCTGCCGAAGGCCGGCACCGCGCGGCCGTTCCTGCAATGCGTCGCCGCGCGCGATCGCGACTTCGTCATGGTCGGCGAGAACATTTTTTCGATCGGCAATCGGGCATTCGGCTAGGTCGCGGCCCCGTCGGCACCGAAAACGGAATAGTACGCTTTGGGACTATTTCCGTAAATGATTGATTTATATATGTATTATAGAGCTAACGAAGTTTGTCCCGAAGATACTCTCGATCTAAGTTTGCTAGGGGTATGGAACTCCCGCCTCCCCTCCAAGATTCGCATTCGTACGCTAATGCGTATCTTGTAGCGACATCATTGCCCTCTAATCTTTGGGAGACGTGTCATGATTTGAACTGACAGTATTCGTTTGGGCCGGCCGGGCGACGATTCCGCACCTTGGAGAAGTCGAACAAAGTCGCTCTGCTGGCGCTATAGTGGTCTCCGGATACGACCATATCGGTGGTCAGGAGGTACTCGCTGCCGCGATATCTGATCAGATACACTCTGCCCCCGGATTTGCCGCTGCTTGAAACCCCAGTAGCCCAGCCGCCGGTGCAAGCATTCATGTCCAACAAGCCAATGTCGTCCTGTTCGCAATGTTTTTGACTTTTCGTACATATGTTCTTTGAATACAAAAAATAGTATTGATCTTTGCGGCGGTTTTTCACGTCCAATTGGAAGACCTCCATCGGTCCGGTGGCGTAGTAGGCGGCTTCGACTTCATCCTGCTCGGCTTCGGAGAGGACTTCGAAATTCGCCTCGACACTTTTCTCCATCCGCAAGTCGGGGCAGCGTGCGCGGAAGGGGTGCAGTGCCGGATCGTCGTAGTTCTTCGCCATGATGATCGGCGGCACAGCTTCGATGCCACGCAGGTCGTGGAGATCGGCAAGGAACTGCGTGCAGAAGGCCGCCTGGGCGGGCTTCCGGGGAATCCTTGGGTCGAGGGAATACATCTGCTCCGCCAAGTGCCGCAGCTCATTCTCGTCCGCTTCGCGGCGCTGCCGCGCGGCATCGGCTGAAGCTTCGGCCGGGCGCGCGGCGGGCTTCGGCGGCGCGCTGTCCTCGGCGAGGCCGGACGTCACCATCCCGAGCCACGCGATCACCGCCACAATCGACGCCAGGCGACGCCTGCGGCCGCCTATGCAAAAGACGGCGCTCACACGGCGCCTCCATCTTGACGCGCCGCCCCAATACCGATGGTCGGCACGCCGAGCGAATCTCGATAGATGAACGGCGATACGTTCTCAAATTGCAGCGTGATCGGGAACGTCGCATTAACGAGATTGGTCTTGGTCGACGGGTCCATGGTTCTCTACTTACCGCTAATTAAACAAAAGTTAGGACCAAGATTACCATTTCCTTTGGGTGAGTATTGGTGTAATTGCAAAGACGATCCATGGTAGCCATCGTGAAGTTGCACAATACTAATATCCATAAAGTAACTTTTCCGTTCGTAGGTGATAAATTTGCCTATCGCTTTCAGGTGGTCATTTTCAGACGCAGTCGATGAGTCGATGTCGATCGCGTAACATCTCTTGAAATCGACGACCTTTATCACGTTGCTGATGCAGGTCTCGTGATTCGACTTCAAACAATAATCCTCGCCATAAAGGACAAATCGTTCTCCCCGCCCGCCCACGTATCGAACGTTGTCGACGTTCATCTTGAATAGCTTCAGATTGCGGGATGCGTAATAGGCATATCCATGCTCGTCCAGAAAATCGCTGTCCATGTCCGCCACGTCGCCGGGCATTATGGCTTTGTTGAATTGCAGTTTCGGACACTTGTTTCGATAGGCCCGCAATTTCGGGTCGTCATAACTCTCGGCCCGGACGATGGGTTCGATAAATTCGATCCCACGCATCTGTTTGAGGTCGGACAGAAATCTCTCGCAGAATTCCTTGGGGCCGAGGTCAAAAGGACCGCCCACATGATCGAAGTACTGCGCCATCCGCTGGATCTCGGGCGCATCGTCCGCCTCGCGGCGCAGCCGCGCCGCGTCGGCTGCGGCGTCGGCGGGAGACGCGGCAGGCTTCGGCGGTGCGCCGTCTTCGGCGAGGGCGGCAGTCACGATCCCGAGCCACGCGATCATCGCCGCAAGCAAGGCGACGCGCCGCCCGCGGCCGTCCCGGCAACCGACGGCGCTCATTGGCGCACCGGTTCCGCCACGCTCATGCCGAGCGAATTCAATGCCACGCATGCCACTGCCCCCCGACGGCAACTCAGCCGAACTGCCGGACGCGACTCGTCGCGGCCCTGTTGCGAGAGTGCCGTTCCATACGCCGGCAATCAAGACTCAAAGTTGCAAAACTGCGGATGACACGTCTCTTTCAGCCACAAGCTCGACGTGAGCGGCTTCGAACGTTGCGATGGGACGGGCGCGAAAATAGCAGCCGATCGATTGCACGCGTGTTTGGGGGATTGGCGTTCGCCTCATCACGCGCGGTCCTCCGCTTCGCGCTCGCTCACCGCTCGCGCAGAGCCTCCTGCCGATAACGGAGCAGCGGCGAGAGCAAGTACTCGATCACCGGGCGCGAGCCGGTCTTGATCTTCACCGTCACCGCCATGCCGGGCGTAAGGTTCACCAGCTTGTCGTCGACCTGCATGGCGGCGCGATCGAAAATTAACCGAGCGGCTCCAGAATCCCCCGGGCAATCCGCAGAGCGCCGGAGCAAGCTGTGGGGAATGCCGAGCCAGTGTGGTGGCGGCCTGGAAGGCGCAATCCCTTCAGTCTCGATCCCGCAAAGCCGCGCCTCCCGCATATCGCAACCGCCATCTTTCAATTCACCGTCATCTTCGGCGGCCCGCTCATTGGGCTGGTGACGATCAAATACTTTCCGTTCTTGATCGAGGATCGCACGCTTTACATCGGCGGGATTGGAAGCATCGGCGTCTGCTTCCTTGCAAGCTTCCTGTGTCTGGGCGACAGCTCGTTCTCCCGCGGCATACCGACCTTTGCGAAGTTGCTGTTCCGCGGCGGCCCCAAAAATGACACAGCCTGCCGGACATGCGCGCAAAGCCGCCTCCGCCGCCATATCACAGCCTCGATCAATCGCGCGCCGAACCGGCGCGGGCCATTTCATTCCCATGGGCTTAGACGCATTGCCCGACGCTTGGTCTCGCCCCGATCCTCGGCGCCGCCGCCGTGTACGAGGCTCAACACTCTGCTGCGGCACGACAATTGCTTGCATTGTGCGGGCAGAAACGATCCCGCATCATCGCGGCAATTGCGTTGTCCTGGGGGTAGGTGCCGAATGAAGCGCGTCATTTCGCAAATTCTGCGCGGTGGCTTGGCGGCGGCGCTCTGCGCCGTGGGCCTTTCCGCGAAGGCTCTGGCGGCGCCGGTGCTCAATCAGGCGATCTGGAACGCCAGCGTCCACAACGACACGTCATTCTCGACCGGCGGCGTGACCTGGAGCAGCAAGGACGGATTTGCCACGCGCTTCAACAGCACGGGCGGCTTCGGCGCGCAATTGACGCTCGGCGCCGGATCGATCAACGGCACCGCGACGTGTTCCGATCAAACGTTTCCCTGCCTCGGCGCATACCAATTCACGCTCGTCTTGCCGTTCGCGATTTCCGGCGTTTCGGGCGATTTGACCGTCATGGACGCTTTCGGACTTCACACCAATTTCACCATCGCGGGCGACGCCGTGCCGCTCGGCCCGATCGGCCTGCGCACCGGCTACACCGGCTTCTTCGGCGACACCTTCGGGCCGACCACGACGCTCGGTTTCTTCTGGATGCAGGGATTGCTCAGCGCCGACGACTCGGTGACCTTCAACTTCAGCAATGTGCGGATCATTCCGGTGCCGGAGCCGGAAACCTTGGCGCTGATCCTCGTCGCGCTCGGCGCCGTCGGCATCGCCCGCCGCGCTTTCCGCGTCGCCTAACCCAAGAACTGCCGCCGCCGAAACGACTCGGGCGGCGGGTCACCCCGCCGCCCGATGCATCATCGCGTCCGCACGGGGACGCGCGATCTTACTGCTTCGCCGGCGTATCGCTCTTGCCGTCGTTCTTCATGGATGCCGCACCGTCGGTCGTGCCGCCGCTCTTCTTGGTGGTCTTCTTGTGGTGCGTGACGTTCGACGCATGGCGCTGCTTCTTCTCGGCGCCGCTCTTGCTGGTGCCGTCGCTCTTCACGGCGTCGGACGACTTGGCGGCGGCGGGCGGGCTCGCCGGCTGCGACGGCTGATTGGGCTGCGCGGTCTGCGCGAAGGCCACGGCCGGGATCAACATGGCAGCGGCAAAGGCAGCGCCGATGAACTTGGGGGAACGCATGGGAATGTCCTCATTGCCTGTTACGGTGCATCGCGCGGCGGTACGGCACCTGCCGGCACCGGACGCGCAGCCCTAACGTCGGTCGCGGCTGCGGCTTAAGCATGGCCTGAGCGTGATCTTGTCGCGACCAGGTTGGGGCCGAATTGGGGCAGGGTAAACGCCGGGCGCGATTTGGCGGTGCTAGAGCACCCGCGTGAGCAGCGCTTTACCGGCGAAGTGCGCCGCCAGATTGCTCAGCACCAGGTCCGCCATGGCTTGGCGAGTCTCCAAGGTCGCCGACGCCTGATGCGGCTGCAGCACGACGTTGTCGAGCTTGAACAGCGCCTCGGGAATGCGCGGCTCGTCGATAAAAACATCGAGCCCGGCGGCGCCGAGGCGGCCCTCGGTCAATGCGGCCACCAATGCCGCTTCGTCGACGATGCTGCCGCGCGCCACGCTGATGAGCGTTCCCTTTTTTCCGAGTGCGTCCAGCACGGCGCGATTGACCATGCGATCCGTGCCGGCGCTCGCCGCCGCGGTGACGGCGAGGAAATCGCTTCCGCGCGCCAATTCCACCAGGTCCGGGACGAACCGCCAGGGCTGATCGGTCTGCGCCGCCACGTCGTGGTAAGCGATCGACATGCCGAAGCCCGCCGCGCGCCGCGCGACGGCCTTGCCGATGCGGCCCAATCCGAGGATGCCGAGCCGCTTCCCGCTCAACTTCCGCGCCAGCGGCGGATTGCCGGACAGCCAGCGCCCCTCGCGGGCGAAGCGATCATTGAAGACGATGCGCCGTGACACCGCCAGCATGAGGCCGAGGGCGAGATCGGCCACGT
Organism: Candidatus Cybelea sp.; assembly: GCA_035632095.1. Classification (GTDB taxonomy): domain Bacteria; phylum Pseudomonadota; class Alphaproteobacteria; order Ferrovibrionales; family Ferrovibrionaceae; genus DASQHM01. The sequence continues at coordinate 20,681 of DASQHM010000044.1, forward strand.
CGTCGGTCAACACCTCGGGCGTATTGGTGAGCGCGACGCCGCGCGCGCGGCAACGGTCGAGATCGACCTTGTCGTAGCCGACACCAAAGACGGCAATGATTTCGAGCTTGGGCAACGCATCGATGAGCGCCGCCGGCACGGCGCTGGTGCCGCCGATGACCAGCGCGCGCACGCGCGGACCAATGTCGGCCAGAAGCGCCTTCTGATCCGTCGCCTCCCAGGCAAAATGGCAGCGATATTGCGCCGACAACGCTTCCAAAGCCGCGGGCAGGATTTTCGCCAGAACCAGAATTTCGGGGCGTTCGGTCGGGCTCATGACGGCGCATCCAAGGTCGTTACGTGAGGCGAACGCACAATCTGACCGGCGGTTGAGCCGCCGTCCAGTCCATCGGCTAGAATTCAACCGGGACCGAATGGTTTTCGGCAAAGCGCCAGGGGGGACGCGAATGGCGGCGGGGCGGCCAAGGCTGGTTTCGGCGGCAGTGATCGCCGCCGTCGTCGCGGTGGCGGCGGTCTGGATCTTGATTGCCGGCACCAGCATGCCGGCGTGGCCGGGTTTCGCCTCGACCATGCAGGCGGTGGAGGCCTATATCCGCAGCTTCGGGGCCTGGAGCATGGCCGCTTCCGTGCTGCTCATGGTGCTGCACAGCTTCGTGCCGTTTCCGGCCGAAGCGGTGGGCATGGCCAACGGCATGATCTATGGACCCGTCGTCGGCACGGCGTTGACCTGGAGCGGCGCCATGCTCGGCGCCTGGGCGGCGTTCGGCCTCGCCAAGCTGTTCGGCCGGCCGCTGGTGCTCCGCTTGCTGCCGGCGCGCCACCAGGCCGCGCTCGACCGCTTCGCGGCGGAGGCCGGCGGGCCGACGCTTTTCTTCAGCCGTTTCGTGCCGATCATCTCGTTCAACCTGATCAACTACGCCGCCGGCCTCACCGCCATGTCGTGGTGGACCTTCACCTGGGCCACGGCGCTCGGCATCCTACCGATCACGGTGCTTGTGGTGCTGGCGGGCGACGGCATGGGCGGCGGTGAATCCAGCACCGCCGCCTGGTTGTTTGCCGCCGCCGCGCTCGGCTGGCTCGCGTGGTTCGCGACGCGCCGCTATTTGACCAGATCGTAACTCTTGCCGGGTTCCGGAATCAGCACGCGCACCGGCAGTTTCGCCGCCTTGACCGCCGCCGCCACGTCCTCGGGCTTGGTGCCGGTGGGAACCTGCAACCGATTGTGATGCGGGATGACGGTCTTCAGGTTCGGGTTGTTGGTGCGCAGCATCCTGATTTCCTCGACCACGTCGAGGGGATCCCTGTTCGGTGTCATTTGCAGGATGGCGACGTCGGGCTTGTACATGCGGCCCCACAGGGTCATGTCGAGGGTCGGCGCGGTCGAGCCGCCGAAATAGACCGTCAAGCCGTTCTCGAAGGTGATGAAGAAGCCCATGGCGGGGCCGCCGTAAAGCTTGTCGGACGTGCCGGAGCCGTGGATCGAGTTGACGTTGCGGATGGTGATGCCGTCGATCTTGTTCCAGTCGCCGGGATTGGAGCGCAGCACTTGCGCCAACGGCACCTTGCGCGGCTCGAACCAGACGGCGTTCATCTCGTAGGCCGCGATGATTTTCGCGCCCGTCGCGATGGCGATTTCCGCCGCCGAGCCGACTTCGTCCCCGTGCCCGTCGGCGACCACGATCACGTCAACTTTCGGAAAGTCCTCGACCTTCACTTTGCTGTCGGGATTGGTGACGAACGGATTGGTCAGCACGATCTTGCCGTTGGGCGAGGTCATGCGAAAGATCGACCAGGAGAACCATTCGATCTTGACCGGCGTTCCCGCCGCGAACGCGGTGACCGGGACGACGGCCGCGATCGTCGCGGCGGCGAGCGCGAGAAAGACGTAAGGCACAATTCGAGTTCGCATGGCGATCCCCCTGACGACTGTTTTGATTGGGTGTCTAGGTCAACGTGCCGGAGGGTATAGCGAGCGCACTGACCCGGGCTAATGAAGCTTGCGTGAGCCCGACCGGCTCGGTCGAGGGTGCGTGGGATCGCCGCCGAGCGGCCAAGGCGATTGCTCATTTCCAATGCAACGGCGCGTCACGGATGCAACGCGGCGCCAAAATCGTGCGTAAGCACGCGAGGCTATTAGCAGTTTCCGATTGACCGCCCTTCGGCGGAGAGTAGCATTCGTCGCAGAATCGAGTGCTGCGGTCTGACGTCCGGTCGGTCAGCGGACGGTGCCTGACACAGCGGGGGTGGGGCAGCAAATGAATTGGCTGTCGGCGTCGAAAGTGACGCGGCTGCGTTTGGTCGAGAACGCGGCAGCGGGCGTGGGCGGTGCGGCGGGGTTGGCGACAACGTCCGGCAGAGACGCGATTTTGTCTCGGGCCCTGACCCCCGTCCTGGCCTTCGCCGTGGCCATGGGTATTGCGGCAACGGTGGCCATGAACCCGGCGATGGCCGAGGACAAACCGGCCGCAGCCGCCGCTCCCGATCCTCACGTGAAGATCTTCGCCGAAGACCCGTTTCCCTCGGCCGTCCAATGCGCCCAGTGCCATCCGCGCATCTTTGCCGAGTGGTCGTCGTCGAATCACGCCTATGCGTCGATCTCGCCCATGTTCCACAAGTTCGAGCAGACCATCAGCGACCTGTCGTCGGGCACCATCGGCACGTTCTGCGTGCGCTGCCACCAGCAAGTCGCCACGCAGAACGGCGAGGCGCGCGAGCTGGCGCTTTGGAATCGCTCGGAGATCGCGCGCGAAGGCATCACCTGCATCACCTGCCATCGGGTCAGCACCGAGTTCGGCAAGGTCAACGGCGACCGCAATGTGGAGGCCGGCACGATTTTCGACCCCGTGTTCAATTCCGGCCGGGCGCGGAACCTGCCCGAAGTGCTGAAGGATCCGGAATTCTATCGCATCGCCGAAGCGCCGGGGCAGCCGGGCACGCCGATCCATACGGGCTCGGTAAAATTCACGCAGATCACCCAATCGGAATTCTGCGTCTCGTGCCACCAGGTGGCAGTGCATCCCGGCATCAAACTCGAAGTCGTTTGGGACCAATACCGCGATTCGCCGGCGGCGCGCGCCGGCGTCACCTGCCAGCAGTGCCACATGGGCAAGTATCCCGGCGAGGCCAAGGGCTACGACACCTGGCCGATCGCCATCGTCAACGGCCGCGTGGTCGGCGACGAAACCCAGCGCCATTCCAACCACGCCTTCTACGGGCCGGGGTATCCCATCGCCCATCCCGGTCTGTTCCCGTTCAATCAGCGCTCGCTCCGCTGGAGCATCGAGGAATGGCTGAAGTTCGACTACCGCGCGCCCTGGGGCGATCCGAAGTGGGAAGACAAGGTCGCCTCCGGCGAGATCAAGGTTAGCTTCCCCGACGTCTGGTCCAAGCGCGAAGACCGCGAGACCGCGCGCCTGATCGTGAACCAGAACCTCCGCCTGCTCGACGACAAGAAGGCGCTCCGCAAGGCGGTGATGGAGAACGGCTCGCGCATCGATGGGCCCTATTTCGACTCGATGCTCGCCGTGGGCAGCGAGCTCCGTTTCCACTATCGCGTCACCAACATCGACACCGGCCACAATCTTCCTTCCGGCTCGCTCGGCGCGCAGCCGGAAATCTGGCTCAACGTGGCGCTGAGCGATCCGGACGGCAAGCTGATCTGGGAATCGGGCTACATCGACAAGAACGGCGACATGGCCGATCTGCATTCGCTCGAAGTGGCGAAGGGCAACATTCCCGGCGATCATCAGTTGTTCAACCTGCAGACCAAGTTCCTGACCACCAACGTCAAGGGCACGGATCGCGAGATGTATCTGCCGGTGAATTTCGACATCGACCAGATTCCGTTCATCCGGCCCTCCGGCGTGCCGACCAGCGTGCTCAACCATCCGCCCTTCATCCGCATGGAGGGCCGCAGCGTGCCGCCGCTCGGCTACCGCGAAGCCAACTATCACGTGCCGTCGGACCTGATGACCAAGCCCGGCACGTACCGGCTCCAGGTGCGGCTGCGCAGCCGCGCCGAGCCGATCTACTTCATGAAGTTCGTCGGCGCGACGCGAGACATGGAGCAATCGATCAACGAGTGGATGCTCGACATCCATCCGCAGGCCGTGCAGTTCGAGGTGCATTGACGTGATGGTCCGGGGGGGCAAGGCAGCGGCCGGCGCGCTGGCCGGGTCGTTGGTGGCCGCGATGCTGCTGCTCAGCGCGGCCGCCGACGCGCAAGTGGCGCGCCGCCCGGCCGACGATCAGGGCCCGAAGGCGAGCGAGCCGGAGGTTCCGGCGGAAAAGCAGACGCCGCCGGACATGTCGCCGGACGCCAAACCGGTCGAGGTCGAGCCCGGCAAATTCGGCGCCGATCCGAACTACAGCGACTTGCGCTACGACGAGAAGGCGCAGCTCGACATCTACGGCGGCAAGCATGCCGTGCCCGCGCCCCGCCCGCTGCTCGAAGTGGGCCGCGACCTCTATGCGGCGGGACCTCTCGGCGACGGCATTAACATCTTCGGCGGCAAGGACCGCTTCTATCCGCAATTGCTGGTGTTCGGCGATTGGCGCACCGCGTACGGCTACACCAACAACGGGAGGCGCAAGGAAGACTCGCAGATTGCCACGCGGCTCAACCTCGACACCGACCTCAAGCTCACCGCGACCGAGCGCATTCACGCCTTCTTCCAGCCGATCCAGGGCGACGGAAGGTTCACGCGCTGGGAACTCGGCGGTTCCGGCCACAAGACCAGCGAATTCCTGCACAACGGCAATGTGAAGGACCTGTTCTTCGAAGGCGACCTGGGCGCGATCACGGCCGGCATCACGGACACGTATCAGCCGCTCGATATTCCCTTCGCGGTCGGCTTCGTGCCGCTGCTGTTCCAGAACGGCGTGTGGTTCGACGATGCGGTGATCGGCGGCGCCGCGACGCTGCCCTCCCGCAACAGCCGCTTTCTCGACATCACCAACATGGACATCACGGTGTTCGGCGCCGGCGACCGCGTCACCACCCAGGCGCTGAAGAACAAGGACGGCAGCTTCGCCGACCACGCCGGCAATCTGTTCGGCACCGCGACCTTCATCGAAACGCAAGCCGGCTACATCGAGGCGGGATACGGCTTCACGCAGGATACGCGGGCGAACACGGGCTTCAGCTACAGCAACGCCACCGCGGCCTTCACGCGCCGCTATTTCGACACCATTTCGAACAGCGTGCGCGTGGTCTGGAATTTCGGCCAACATCCGGACAACAATGCGCGCAAGACCGCCGACGGCGGCATCCTGCTGATCGAGAATTCGCTGGTGACCAACCACGAGCTGGTGCTGCTGCCCTACCTCAACGGCTGGATCGGCGGCCACCACCCGCAGTCGCTCGCCCGCGACGCGGCCGCCGGCGGCATCCTGAAGAACACCGGCATCAACTTCGAGACGGACGGGCTGGTCGGATTTCCCAAGCTGGACGATACCGGCAACGATACCTACGGCGGCGCGCTCGGCATCGAGTATCTGTTCGATCTCGAGCAGCAGATCGTGTTCGAGGTCGCGACCGTGCAGGTGATCGGCGGCGAACTGAAGCCAGGCCGGCCAGCCAAGGGCGACCAATATGCTTTCGGCGCGCGCTACCAGATCCCCGTCACCAACGCCTGGATCTTCCGCGCCGATGCCATTGCCGCGCACCGCGACCGGGACGATCCCCTGGTCGGCATCCGCTTCGAAATCCGCCGAAAATTCTAGAGCGCGGCACGAGGACTGCGCCTCGCTCCTCGATGTCGGCTACCGGCCTTCAGCCGCCGGCGGCAGCCATCGGCGGCGCGGAACACGCGTTCTGTTTCGGGTCCGCCTGGGAATTCGAGCGCAGCCAGCGCGGCAGGAAGCCGGCTACCCAGCGATCCATCTCCGGGTCGTGGGTTTCGCGGAGCGCGCACTGCTCCGCTTTGCATTGTGCGCCCCGAAAGCCGAGCTTGTGCGATGCGCGCGTCGTCCAGCGCTCCATGATGGTGCGCGTGACCTCGGGATGGAACTGCAGGCCGTAGGCCGAGCCGTAGCGAAACGCCTGGTGCGGAAAATGCCGGCCCGTGGCGAGCAGCGAAGCGCCGGACGGCATGTCGAAACCCTCGCCGTGCCATTCGAAGGCGTGAAAGCCCGGGTCGACGAAGTCGCGGCCATCGGCGGTGGCGTGCAGCGGGTAGTAGCCGATCTCATGCCAGCCATTGGGATGGGCGCGCACTTTCGCACCGAGATGGCGCGCGAGCAATTGGGCGCCGAGGCAAATTCCGAGAAACGGCTTGCCCGAATTCAGCGCCACGCCGATCCAATCGAGTTCGGTTCGGATGAAATCGAGATAGTCGTCATTGGCGCTCATGGGGCCGCCGAAGATCACGGCGCCCTGGTGATCGTCCAGATGCTCGGGCAGCGGATCGCCGAGCGACGGCCGGCGCAAATCGAGCTCCAGGCCCATACGCGATAGCGTCTCGCCGATCCGGCCCGGATCGGAGTGCTGTTGGTGCACGACAAGGAGAACTTTGGCCGGCATGACTGTAACGATACTGGACTGCATCTGGTTAGCAAAGCGTTGCCGCTCCTGCATTATCGGCCCGATTGCGACGGATTTTAGGCAAGCCCGCGGCCTCTGGTGACTTTGGCCGCCGTTTCGGTTACATGGCGCCATGCCTGGACTTAATCCCCGCGAGGCGGCGCACCGCGCCCTGCAATCGGTGCTGCGCCGCCGTCGGCCGCTGGACGAAGTGCTGGCGGGAATGCTCGGGCCCGGCGGCATGCTGGCCGAGGCGGCGGCACGCGACCGCGCCTTCGCCCGCCTCCTGGTAACGACAGCGCTTCGCCGTCATGGCCAGATCGAGGGTGCTCTCGCCATGCTGCTAGAGCGGCCGCTGCCGAAGGACGCGGCGCGCGAGCATGATCTGCTCCGCCTCGGCGCGGCGCAAATTCTCTTCCTTGAGACGCCGGCCCATGCGGCGGTGGCTGAGACCATGCGCCTGGTGCGGCCGGCAAGCCGCTATCGCGGCCTGGTCAATGCCGTGCTGCGCCGCCTCGCGCGCGAAGGCGGTTCCATCGTCGCAGGCCAGGACGCCGCGCGCCTCAACACGCTGGACTGGCTATGGCAGCGCTGGTGCGCAGCCTATGGCGAGGACACCGCGCGACGCATCGCCGAAGCGCACTTACGCGAACCGCCGCTCGACATCACCGCGCCCGACCCTACGCGCTGGCAACATGCGCTGTCGGCCGAACTTTTGCCGACCGGGACATTGCGCCGCAAGTCCGGCGGCGCCGTCGATGCGTTGCCCGGTTTCGATCAGGGTGTGTGGTGGATCCAGGACGCGGCAGCCGCACTTCCCGCGCGCTTGTTGGGCGACGTCGCCGGCAAGACCGTGATCGACCTTTGCGCCGCGCCAGGCGGAAAGACGGCGCAGTTGGCAAGCGCCGGCGCCGATGTCATAGCGGTCGAGCGCTCGCGCGAGCGCGCCAAACGGTTGAACGAAAACCTGCGGCGGCTGAAGCTCACTGCCGCGACGATCGTCGCCGACGCGACCGCATGGCGTCCGCAGAATCCCGCCGACGCCGTGCTGCTCGACGCACCCTGCACCGCGACCGGCACGCTGCGCCGCCACCCCGATGCGGCATGGCTCAAGCAGCCGCAGGATCTTGCCTCAATGTCGTCGGCACAGGACAAATTGCTCGACGCCGCCCATGGCATGGTGAAGCGCGGCGGCATGCTGGTCTATTGCGTCTGCTCGCTCGAGCCGGAAGAGGGGCCGCAACGCGTGGCGGCATTCCTGAGCCGGCACGGCGACATGACGCGCGCGCCGATCACGGCCGGCGACGTGGCCGGCCTGGCCGAGCTGGTTTCGGCGGACGGCGATCTCCGCACCCTGCCGTGTCACCTGGCCGAACAGGGCGGCATGGACGGCTTCTACGCCGCGCGGCTGCTGCGCTCCTAGCGCGTTGTCCGATCGGATGGAATCATCCGATCATGAGGACAACGCGCCGGATCAATGGCCTGGAGCATGATCTCATGCGAAAAGTCGGGCAACTTTTCGGATCATGCTCTAGCGCCCAACGAACAGATAGTCGCCGTCGCCGGCGAACGCCGGCAGGTTCCGTTGCGGATCATCGAGGCGGAAGGCGCGATAGCCGAGCGGCCCGAGGAGCGCGAAGGCCTCCTCCGGCCGGTTGCCGGCGCGCGACAAATGCGCGCTCGAGAGTTCCACCAGCACGGCGGGGCGGAATCTGGCCAGGGTCTCGCGGCCGCCATGCAACATGCGAATCTCCCAACCCTCGATATCGGCCTTGATGAAATCGACGCGCGCAAGATCGTTCGATCGTGCGAATTGGTCGATGGTCAGGATCGGCACCGTTTGTTGCAGCCGCGGACGGCCGTCGCTTTCGTCCGCGCCGAGGTGCGCCAATCCGAAACCGAGGCTGCCGCTTCGCTTCACCGGCAACGCAAGCACCGCCTCGCCCGGCGCGTCGGACAGACCGGCCGCGATGACGGTCACGTTGCGAAGCCGGCGCACGCGCACCATCGGACGCAGCAAGCTGAGCGCATAGGCGCTGGGCTCGAAGGCGTAGACGCGCCCGCGGGACGCCAGCCCGGCGAAGAGCTTGGCGAATTGTCCGGCATGGGCGCCGACATCGAGCACGATTGAATCGGAAGCGATGTACCGACGCAGCAAGGGGCGCAATTCGCCATGGTGCTGCTTCGCCACCGCCTTGAACAAATGCGCGCACCAGGTCAATCGTTGGCGAAGGGTGAGACCGTCCGGCGGCATGGCGGCCGAGTTTCGCATGGCTGACGCATGCGGGCCAGACGTCGAAAGCGTGCACGACACGCGCGCAATTCCGGCGTGCTTGCGAGCCATTGGCCGACCTGCTACCACAAGCGCCATGCAGCAGCCGGTGCGCATCGCGCCCTCGATTCTATCGGCCGATTTCGCCAAATTGGGCGAAGAGGTGCGCGCGGTCACGGCGGCCGGCGCCGACTACATCCACATCGACGTGATGGACGGGCACTTCGTGCCGAACTTGACCATCGGTCCGGGCGTGGTGAAGGCGTTGCGGCCGCACAGCGCTCTGCCCTTCGACGTGCACCTGATGATTTCGCCGGTCGACGCCTTCGTTCCGCAATTCGCCGAAGCCGGCGCCGACATCATCACCGTGCATCCCGAAGCGGGACCGCATCTCCACCGCACCCTTCAGTTGATCCGTTCCCTCGGCAAGCGCTGCGGCGTAGCGCTCAATCCGGCGACGCCGGCCGGTGCGGTGCAGCCGGTGTTGGGCGATGTCGACTTGGTGCTGGTGATGAGCGTCAACCCGGGTTTCGGCGGCCAGGCTTTCATCGCGTCGCAATTGGAAAAAATCGCGGCGCTGCGCAAGGCCATCGACGTCACGGGGCGCAAGATCGATCTCGAAGTCGACGGCGGCATCGCGCCCGACACGGCGAAGGCCGCGATCGACGCGGGCGCCGACGTGCTGGTGGCGGGTACCGCGACCTTTCAGGGCGGCACAGCAACCTATGCTCAGAACATAAGCCGCCTCCGCGGGCGGCCTTGAGCGCGTGAGCGGCGCGGCGTCCCGATCCGGTCCAACACGGCGGCGTTTCTCTCTCGGCCGATTGGTCTTCGACAATCCCGTCTATGCGCTGACCTTGAAGGGCCGGCGCCCGAAGGAACTGGCCGCATCGCCGGAGGATCCCTGGCCGGGCGACCCGAAGATCGCCGACGCGCTGTTCCAGGGCCGGTACCGCTTTGCCGGCGAAGAAGTGCACCGCCACAACCTGCCGCCGTGGGATGGGGAGGAGCGCTCCGACGCCTGGATGGCCGAATTGCACGGCTTTGCCTGGCTCCGGCACTTCACCGCATCGGGCGGCGAAGCCGCCAAGCGCCAGGCGCGGGCGTTGGTCGCGTCGTGGCTGAGCTTGTATGCGCAATGGGACGCGTTGGCCTGGCGGCCCGATGTGCTCGGCCAGCGGCTCATTGCGTGGTTTGCCAACGCCGATCTTCTGCTCGACGGCGCCGATGCGACGTTTCGCGCCGGCGTGTTGCGCTCCATGGCCCGGCAAAGCCGTCACCTGGCGCGGAGCGCCCGGTCGGCCGGCGACGGCGCGCCGCGGCTGATCGCGGTTTCGGGATTGATCCACGCCGGTATTTGCTTGCCGGGCGGCGGGCGTCTGGCGCGGGGCTTGCGGCTGCTGGAGCAAGAGCTCGCCCAGCAGATTCTGGCGGACGGCGGCCATGTGGCGCGCTCGCCGGCCATGCAGATGAAAATCCTGCGCGACCTGGTGCAGTTGCGCGGCGCATTGTTGAGCTCGTCGAACGACGTGCCGACGTCGCTGCAGAACGCCATCGACCGCATGGCGCCGCTGCTTCGGTTCTTTCGCCACGGCGACGGAAGGCTGGCGCTGTTCCACGGCAGCAGCGAGAACGCCGAGGCCGAGATCGACCTGACCTTGACCCGCGCCGACGCCAAAGGCAAACCGCCGGCAAGCGCCCCCTACACCGGCTTCGAGCGCGCGGCGGCAAAGCGGGCGCTGCTCATCGTCGACGTGGGCGCACCGCCGATGGCCGAAACCGGCGTCATGCCCCATGCGGCGCCGCTTGCGCTGGAATTTTCCGTCGGTCGCGAGCGGATCCTGGTGAATTGCGGCTCGCCGGCCAATCCGGCAAGCGCCATGGCGCGGGCCTTGCGGCAAACGGCCGCCCATGCCACCGCCGTTCTCGCCGATACGGACGCGGTCGAAATGCGCCGTGGCGGCGCCAGCGCCGCATCGGCCGTGGGCGTCAGTTGCGAACGCAACGAGGCCGATGGAAGCGTCTGGCTGGATGCGCGCCATGACGGCTATTGGCGCGAATTCGGCCTGGCCCATCGCCGGCGCCTATTCCTTGACGCGAGCGGCGATGATTTGCGCGGCGAGGACACGTTTTCCGGAACCGGCCGCCGGCCGGTGCCCTTCCACATCCGCTTCCATCTGCATCCCGACGTGGATGCATCGCTGGTGCAGAACGGCGCCAGCGTGCTGCTCAAGCTGGCGAGCGGCGCCGGCTATCGCTTTCGCGCGTCCGGCGGCGCCGTGAGGCTCGAGGAAAGCATCTACTTCGGCAGCGGCGCCATGCGCCGCACCGAGCAGATCGTCATCTCCGGCACGACCGCGCCGCAAGGCGAAACCCGCGTGAAGTGGGCGCTCGGCAAGGCGCCGGCAAGCTAAAGGACTCTCTCAAGTCGGGAGTGTCGAAGGACGAGGCCTCCGGATTAGTGCCGGAAGTGCCGCATGCCGGTGAACACCATGGCGAGGCCGGCCTGATCGGCGGCGGCGATCACTTCGGCGTCGCGAATGGACCCGCCCGGCTGGATCACGGCGGTGGCGCCCGCCTCGGCGGCCGCCAGCAGTCCGTCGGCGAAGGGAAAAAACGCATCCGACGCGACGACGGAACCCTTGGTCCACGGCACGGTGTCCCCGGCGGCCTTCGCGGCGTCTTCGGATTTGCGCACGGCAATGCGCGATGAGTCCACGCGGCTCATTTGCCCGGCGCCGATGCCCACGGTCGCGCCGTTCTTGGCATAGACGACGGCATTGGACTTCACGTGCTTGGCGACGGTGAAGGCGAAGCGGAGATCGGCAAACTCCGCCGCCGTGGGCGCGCGTTTGGTGACGACTTTCAAATCCGCGGCGCTCACGCGCCCGTTGTCGCGCGTCTGCAGCAGGTAGCCGCCGGCAACGGACTTGAGCGTGGTGCCGGACGCCGCCGGATCGGGCAACGCGCCCGTGAGCAGCAGCCGGAGGTTCTTCTTTGCGGCGAGCGCGCGCTTCGCCTCGTCGTCCGCATCGGGCGCGACGATGACCTCGGTCAATATCTCGCCGATCAATTTTGCGGTCGGGCCGTCGAGCGTGCCGTTCAGCGCGATGATGCCGCCGAAAGCGCTGACCGGGTCGCAGGCCAGCGCCCGCCGGTAGGCGTCGGCCAGGGTGGTTCCGCGCGCCACGCCGCAGGGGTTGGCGTGCTTGATGATGGCGACGGCGGGTCCGTCGGCCGGATCGAATTCCGCCACCAGCTCGAAGGCCGCGTCGGTATCGTTCAGGTTGTTGTAGGAGAGCGCCTTGCCCTGCACCTGCCGCGCCGTGGCGATGCCGGGCCGCGCCGGGGACGCCACATAGAATGCGGCGGTCTGGTGCGGGTTCTCGCCGTAGCGCAGCAGCTCGCGCCGCTCCGCCGCCAGCACCAGCCGTTCGGGGAAAGTCTCGCCGCGCTGGCTTGCGAACCACGACGAGATCGCCGCGTCGTAAGCGCCGGTGCGCGCATAGGCCTTGGCCGCGAGGCGGCGGCGGAACGCAGCCGTGGTGCCGCCCGCGTTGGCCGCCATTTCCGTTTGCAGCGCACCGTAGTCGCCGACGTCGACCAACACGGTAACCGCGTCGTGATTTTTCGCGGCGGAACGGATCATCGCCGGCCCGCCGATGTCGATGTTCTCGATGCAGGTGGCGAAGTCGGCGCCCTTGGCGACCGTCGCCTCGAACGGATAGAGATTGACCACCAACAGGTCGATATCGCCAATGCCGTGTTTTTGCATGGCCGCCCGATGCCCGGCGTTGTCGCGGAGCCCCAGCAACCCGCCGTGCACTTTCGGATGCAGCGTCTTGACGCGGCCGTCGAGCATTTCGGGGAACCCGGTGTAATCGGCCACTTCGCGGACCGCCACGCCCGCGTCGGCAAGCGCTTTGGCCGAGCCGCCCGTCGATAGAATCTCGACGCCGCGCGCCGCCAGGAATTTGCCGATCTCCACCAATCCCGTTTTGTCGGAAACGGAAATAAGGGCGCGGCGAATAGTCACGGTATCGGGCATGCAAGGAACTCCGGATGAAAGCGCGTTGTCGAGGTCAGGGACCGGCCGCGCGCTTCGGCGCAACCGCTGCGGCATATTCGGGCACGATGCGGCGCACCAGCGCCAGCATGTCGTCGATGCGGCGTGCCTCGGCCGCCGCGGCGAGCTGGTCGAGCAGCGGCACCAGCAGGCCATGATCGATCAGCCGCGGCGCGGCAAGCAAAATGCCGTCCTGCGCCGTGGGCACCAAGTGCTCGCTCTTATGTAGCACTTCCTCGTGCAGCTTCTCGCCCTGTCGCAAATCGGTATAGACGATCTGCACTTCCACGTCGGGCCGGAAACCGGCCAGGCGAATCATCTGCCGCGCCAGATCCTGGATGCGCACCGGCTCGCCCATGTCGAGCACGAAGATCTTGCCGCGCTCGTCGCTCCCGGCCGGCGTCATGGCGGAAGCCTGCAGTGTAAGTTCGACTGCCTCGCGCGTGGTCATGAAATAGCGGGTGACATCCGGATGGGTCACGGTCAGCGGCCCGCCGCGCGCGAGCTGGCGCTGGAACAACGGCACCACCGATCCCGTGGAACCCAGCACGTTGCCGAAGCGCACAGTGACGAAGCGCGTGCCGCGTCCGCCCTGCTCCAAAAGGCTCAAGGCCTGGCAATAGATTTCGGCGATGCGCTTGCTGGCGCCCATGATGCTGGACGGATTGACCGCCTTGTCGGTGGAGATCATCACCATGGCGGCCACGCCGCTTTCGCGGCAGAGGTCGGCGACGTTGCGCGTGCCGGTGACATTGGTCAGCACGCCTTCCGCCGGATTTTCTTCGACCAGCGGCAGGTGCTTGAAGGCCGCGGCGTGGAATACCAGCTCGGGCCGCTCGGTGCGGAACACATCGCCCAATCGCGCACGGTCGCGCACGTCGCCGAGCAGCGCCGCCCGCGGCACGTTCGGCCGGGTTTCGCCGAGCTCCAGATCGATCTGGTAGAGATTGTGTTCGCTGTTGTCGAGCAGCGCCAAGCGCAAGGGCTTCAGGTCGGCGATCTGGCGCGCCAGTTCCGAGCCGATAGTCCCGCCGGCGCCCGTCACCAGCACGCGGCGGCCTTCGATCAAGCGGCGCATGGCGTCGCGGTCGAGCACCTTTTGCGGCCGGCCGAGCAGGTCTTCCACGTCGACGGGCCGGATATCGACGGGCGCGCCGTCGTCCCGCTTGAAGTCTGTCAATCGCGGCAGTCGCGCCAGGGTCAAGCCAAGCCGCTCCGCCTCGTCGAGCAGGCGGCGGACCGCGCCGCCGTCCAACTGTTCGGCGGTGATGACGATGCGCTGGGGCGCGCGCCCGCGTTCGGCCAGGCGCTCGGTGACCGCGGCGAGATCGCCGATGCCGCCCAACACGCGAATGCCGTGCATGTCGCGGCCGATGCGGCTCGCCTTTTCATCCAGCAGGCCGACCACCCGATAGGGCGCATCCTTGCGCCGCGCCATGTCGCGGATGAACGTCTCGGCGGCGATGCCGGCGCCGATCAGCAGCACGGGGATGCGCTCGCCGGCCTTGCGGTCGAAAATCACGCCGAAGTCGCCATCCTTCATGGCGCGGTAGAGCAAACGCGGGCCGGCCAGAAGCGCGAACAGGATCGGCCATTGCAGGATCAGGGCCGCGCGCGGCAAGTCCTGGGCGCGCGTCACGACAAAGAGCACCAGGAAGAAAACCAGCAGCGCCAACGACACGCCTTTGGCGATGGCGACCAGGTCGTTGAACGAGGCGTAGTGCCAGATGCCGCGATAGAGGCCCATGAACGAGAACACCGGCGCCGAAACGCCGACGAAGATCATGGTGTAGGGCCAAAGGTGCAGCGGCGGCTGCGGATTGCCGTAGTTCCAGAAGGCGAGGCCGACCGCCAATTCGAACGACAAGGCAGCCATGAACAGATCGTGGATCGCCACGGTGACGATGCGACGGTTCACCGCCATGCGGGGACGGTCGGTGCGGGGACGGTCAGCCGGCATGGCGCAAGCTCCCGCCGTGATCGGAAAAATGCCAGAGCAAGCCGCCGACGAGGACCGCTCCCGCCAGCAAGGCCGCCACCGTAACGCCGGCATCGAGCGCCGACCAGGCCGCGAGGGCGATCAAGGCGGCATTCACCGCCGCAATGCTGAGCGACACGCGGGCGTGCGAGGCGAAGCGGCGCGCCGCCTGTTGGTAGAAATGGCTGCGATGGGCCTGCCACACGCGCTCGCCGGCGATCAAGCGGCGCCCGAGCGTGAGCGTCGCATCGCCCAGGTAATAGAGCGGCAGAAGCAACGCCGGCGCCCAATAGCCCGCCGCCGCCAGACGCAGCAGCAGCCATCCGAGCAGGTAGCCGAGGCCGACGCTGCCCACGTCGCCGAGAAAGATGCGGGCGGGCGGCCAGTTCCACAGCAGGAAACCCGCCGTGGCGGCGGCGAGCGCCAGGCCGTAGAGCGGCATGTGGCCGCGGTCGCCGCTCACGACGGCGACGATGGTCAGCCCGGCGCCGATGCCGATGGCTTCCACCGCGCTGATGCCGTCGATGCCGTCCATGAAGTTGAACAGGTTCACGAACCAGAGCCAAGCCAGCACCGCAAGGACGCGATCAAGTATGGGCGGCAGCAATCCTTGCGCCACCTGCGCGCCCTCCGGCAGGGTCGTCACCCCGATGATGACGGCAGCGGCCTGGACCAGGAGCCGGAGCGCGACCGGCACGCCTTTGAGATCGTCGGCCCAGGAAAACGCCGCCAAGGCCACGCCGAGCGCCAAGGCGATCCCGGCGCGGAAGTCGAGGCCGATGGCGACCCAGGCCAGCGCCAGCACCGGAATCACCGCCAGTCCGGCGCCCCGGGGCGTCGGCACGCTATGGCTCGAACGCTCGTTCGGATGGTCCAGGATGGCGCGCCGGCGCAGCAAGGCCAGCACCCCGCCGGTGGCGGCGGCGGCGGCCAGGAACGCGGCCAGCGGGAGGAGCCAGATCATGCCGCCGCTTCATAGCGCAAAGCGCGGCCCGGGTTAAGTGCGTTGCGGAATTTGGCCCCGCGCCCACGCGAGGCTGACGACGGCGGCCAGGGCGAGCGCCGCCAGCCACCAGGTCTGCCAGACGCCGAAGCTGAGGCAGAGAATGACCAGGCCCGCAATGAGCTGGCCGGCGACGGCGGCGCGCTCGTAGCGATCGGCGATCCGGGCGGCGCCTGCAAAGAGCAAACCGATCACCACCGCCGTCAGGGCCGCGCCCACGGCGCCGAGTTCGAGCCAGACCTGCAACAGCCCGTTGTGGGGATGCAGCGCCAGCAGTACGCCGCCGCCGGGCGCCGGCGCATCGCCCCCCGGAATCGAGCGGGAGGCGTTGAGCCCCCAGCCGATCCAGGGGTGGTCCAGCACGCGATTGGCGGCGAATTCCCAGATATAGAGCCGCTGCAGGGCGGAATACTTGACGCCGCGGAGCGCCGTCTCCCAGACGGCCGGCGCGAGGGGCCCGAGCGGCAGCGCCGGCATGACCAGGGCGAGCACCACGATCACCGCGCCGAATACCCGGATCGCCCACGGCCCGATGAACCAGACCATCATGAACACCACAAGCCCGGCGCCGGCGGCGATGCGAACGCTCTGGCTGTTGACGAAGCCGCTCAGCACCAACGCCGGCAACAGCGCGCCGAGCGCCAGCACCATGCGCTCCTGGCGGGCATAGCTGATGCCGAGCGGGAAGCCGATGAGCACCAGAAGCGCCATGGCGCGGTCCAAGGCGCCGAAGCTGATGACCCGGGTGCCGTGTTGCCATTGGTGCAACGCGCGGGTGATGGCGTAGTCGGTTTCGACCTCGATGGCGACCAGGAGAAATCCGAGCAGAAAACCGAGGCGCAGCAGGAAGGCCAAGCGGGTCAACGCCGCCGCATCGAGGCCCGACGTCGCCGCCTGGAGCATCAGACCGGCGGCCAGCAAGGCGATGAGGCTCGGCACCAGCGTGGCAACGTCGTGCGGTTGGACGGCCCAAAGCGCACTGAGCGCGCCCCAGGCCAGCAGAAGCGCCAATGCCGCCACGGCGAGCGATGCGACCGGCGGACGGCGAAGCCTTTCGAGGTGCCCGTCGCGCCAAAGCAGGGCCAGGCCAGCAAGACCGGCCGCGACGACAATGCCGGTCAATGCAACCGGCGACACCACGCTGAGCGGCGTCGCGATCAGCACCGCCACTCCCAGCACGTGCTCGCCCGCGATGCGCTCCGGCAATTTCATGCCGCCACCAGGTCCGGCCGCGCCACGCGATACACGGTCAAGGTATCAGCGACGAATTTCTCCACGGAGTATTCGCGCTCGGCCATCTCGCGGCCGCGCCGCGCCAGGGTCCGGCGCAATGTGGGATCGTCCAGCAGCCGGCCGATGGCAGCGGCCGTCGCGGCGCCGTCGCGGACCGGAACCAGCAATCCGTTCACTTCGTGATGCACCACCTCGTGACAGCCGGGCACGTCGGCCGTGACGATGGCGCGGCCCACGGCGGCGGCCTCGATCAATCCGCGCGGCAGGCCTTCGCGATAGGACGGCATGCAGACGATGGTCGACTTCGCCAGGGTCGCCGGCATGTCGGTCGAATAGCCCCACCATTCGACCCAGCCGCGGCGCACCCATTCGGCGATGGCCTTTTCGCCGATGTCGGTCGGGTTCTTCGGATCGGTGCGGCCGACCATGACGAAGCGGGCGGTCGTGCCCTTCTCGCGCAGCAGCCGCGCCGCTTCGACGAATTCGCGGGCGCCCTTGTCGCCGAGGATGCGCGCCGGAAACATCACGACCGGCTCGCCGGGCGGTTCGGGGCATTCGGCAAATTGCTTGAGATCGACGCCGCAGCCTTTGATGAGCGCCATGCGCTCCACGTCGGCCAAACGGCGCTCGCGAAAGATGCCGAGGTCGTCGGCGTTCTGGAATATGGTGCAGCTTTGCAGATTGTGCAGCGCATAACGAAAGAGCGTGTTCAGGTAGGAGCGCAGCGCCCGCACCTTCCAGTCTTCGCGAATATAGAGGTAGCCGAGGCCGGTGATGGCGTTGACCGCCGGGAGTCCCAGCAGCCGGCAGATGGTGCCGCCCCAGATCACCGGCTTCATGGCGACGTTGTGCACCAGGTCCGGCTTGAGCCGCATGAGCAGTGCCGCGATCGCCGCGACCAACCGGATTTCGCCGAACAGCGACGTGCCGCCGCGCTCGAGCGGGATCGGATGATAGTGGAATCCGTTGGCCTCGATCACCTTGACGAAGGTCGCGTCGTACGGCGCCGCCACATGCACGTCGATCCCGCGTTGCTGCATCGCGAGCCCAATCGGCATGCGATGGGTGGTGAAGAACAGCGCCTCGTTCACCAGAAACAGCAAGCGCCGCGTCTTGGCCATTCCCGCCCTTCCGCCGCCCGCGCTGCCGGCATGCGTGCCGCGCGCCCCGTTTCGGGCGGCGCGAACACTATGGCTTTGCATTTCCGCCCGTCAAGGCATGGTGCGCGGCCAAAAGCCCCGGATTGACAAGGCGGGGGGCCGCCTATAAGCGGAGCGCCATGAGCGACAAGACGCGCATTGCCATCGTCGGGCTCGGCTACGTGGGGCTGCCGCTTGCGGTGGCGCTGGCGCGGCACTTTCCGGTGACCGGCTTCGACATCGGCGCCAGACGCATCGCCGAATTGAAGAGTGGGAACGACCGCACCGGCGAGGTGAGCCGCGACGATCTGCTGGCGAGCCGCCTCAAGGTGACGGCAAGCAGCGCCGACATTGCCGGCAGCGACGTGTTCATCGTCACCGTGCCGACGCCGGTGGACGCGCACAACCAGCCGGACCTCGGACCCTTGCGGGCCGCATCGGAGACCGTCGGCCGCCAACTGGCGCAAAGTCCGGTCCGGGGCGCCATCGTGGTGTTCGAAAGCACCGTCTACCCGGGCGTGACCGAACAGGTCTGCGGGCCGATCCTGGAGCGCGCCTCGGGCCTGGCGGCGGGCGTGGACTTCTTCCTCGGCTATTCGCCCGAGCGCATCAACCCGGGCGACCGCGAGCACACCGTGGACCGGATCACCAAGGTGGTGGCGGGCCAAACGCCGGCCGTCGCCCTGACGCTGAAGACGATCTATGGCGCGATCAACGGCGGCAACATCTTCGTCGCGCGCGACATCCGCACCGCGGAAGCCGCCAAGGTGATCGAGAACGCCCAGCGCGACATCAACATCGCCTTCATCAACGAAGTGGCGATGATCTTCGAGAAGCTCGGCCTTTCGGCCCATGACGTGCTCGACGCCGCCGCAACCAAGTGGAACTTCCTCAAATTCACGCCGGGCCTGGTCGGCGGGCATTGCATCGGGGTCGATCCGTTCTACCTGGCGCACCTGGCGCAGGAGGTCGGTCACGATCCGGCGGTGATTCTGGCCGGACGGCGCATCAACGACGCCATGGGCGAATTCGTCGCCGGCCGCATCGACGCGCAATTGCCGCGCGGCGCCCGCACCCTGGTTTTGGGCCTGACCTTCAAGGAGAACGTGCCGGACCTGCGCAATTCCAAGGTGGTCGACATCGTCGCCGGCCTGAAGCGGCGCGGCCATTCGGTCGACGTGCACGATCCGCTGGCGGACCCCGGCGAAGCGCAGGAGCAGTATGGTCTCGCCCTCGTGCCGCGGCTGGACGGCATCGGCGGCTACGACGCCGTGATCGGCGCGGTCAATCACGCGGTTTTCGGCACCATGACGGCCGCGGCGCTGCGACGCCTGGCCAAGCAAGGCGGCTTGATCGCCGACGTGAAGGGCATCTGGCGCAAGCTCGCGCTCGGCGACGGTTTGCGCTATTGGCAGCTTTAGCGGCTTCAGGCCGCGCGCTCCTCGCGCACCGGCATCATCAAGACGAATCCGGCCACCAGAAAGACCACGATGGCGAAAATGCCGGCACGCTGGCTGGCGAAGGCGTCGGTCATGATCGCGATGGCCAGCGGCGCAAAGAACGCGGTGGCCTTGCCGGTGAGCGCGTAGAGGCCGAAGAATTCGCCCAGCATGTCCGGCGGCGCGAGCCGCGCCATCATGGTGCGCGCCGCCGCCTGCATGGGCCCGCTGCACAAGCCGATGATGACGGCGAACAGCATGAAGGCGCGCTCGGCGGAACTGGCGAAGAGCGCGCCGCCCTGCACCGGCCCGTCGACCGCAATGCCGAACAGCACGCTGTCATGGGTCATGGACAGGATGCCGAATGTGGCAAAGGTCACGCCGACCAGGGCGCCCTGAATGGTCGGCTTGGAGCCGATGCGATCGTCGAGCCAGCCGCCGACGGCCGCGCCGATGGCGGCGAAGACGATGATGACGATGCCGAAGATGCCGAGACTTGTCGTGCCCCAGCCGAACATGCCGGCCGCATAGATGCCGCCGAAGGCGAACACGGCGCTCAACCCGTCGTAGGCGATCATGCGCGCGATCAGGAACAGGGCGATGTTGCGATAGCGGCCAAGCTTGGCCACGGTGGCGAAGACTTTGCGCGCGCCCTGGCGCGCCGCCTCGGCGCGGCCAATGCCGCAATGGGGCTGATCGGGCGTGAACAGGAATAGCGGCAGATCGAAGACCACGATCCAGACCGCGACGAGCGGGCCGACAACGCGGTCGTTTTCGTGCATGGCCTTGTCGAGGCCGAACCACGGCTGGTCCGGCAGGCTGAAGCACACCAGCACCGTGGTCAACGCGATCAGGCCGCCCACGTAGCCGAGACCCCAGGCATATCCGGAGAGCCGGCCGAGCCGTTCGTGCGGCACCAGATCCGGCAGCATGGCGTTGTTGAAGACGACCGAGATTTCCGCGCCGACGGTCATCACGGCGATCGCCGCGAGCGCCCAGGTCCAGGTCTCCGGCCCGCTCGCCGGCGTCACCCACCAAAGGGCCGCGGCGCATATGACGCAGGGCACTTGAAAGACGAAGGTCCAGCCTTTGCGCGGCCCCGCCGCGTCCGCCATGGCGCCGAGAAAGGGACTGGCGACGGCGATGAGCACGCCCGCGGCCGATTGCGCATAGCCCCACAGCGCCTGGCCCCGCACCGGGTCGGCGACGACGAACGAGGTGAAATAGGGCGCGAAGATGAAGGTGGTGATGACGCTGAAAATCGGCTGATTGGCCCAATCGAACATGGCCCAGCCGAAGCGGCCGAGGAAGCCCGCGTCGGGCGCCGCGCCGGCCGCGCGCGCCTCAGCCGGCATCGAGGGATTTCAGGTGGCGATTGGCGATGGCAAGGCGTGCCGCATCGACGCCGCCCGCGTTGCGGTATTCGGCCACGAGTTGGCCGAGGCGGCCGACGGTGTTGGTGCGCGGCAGCATCCAGGAGTCGAGCGCAGCCTTCGGATCCGCGCCGTCGGCGCCGCTGAGCACGGCGATGGCAAGGGCGCGCTGGCGCTGATCCAGATCCTCGAGCGCCGCAGTCACCGCGAGCCGCTGCCAGGTGTCGCCCGGCGCCTGCCGCGCGGCGGCCTCCCTGAGCCAATCAAGACCCAGCACATCGCCGAGCATGAAATAGATGCGCGCCACGGAGGCAAAGTCGCGACCCGTGCGCTCGGCGGCGGCGATGATGTCGAAGGCGGCCCCGAGCGCTCCCAGCGCCGCCACCTCGTCGGCAAGCCCGCCGGGAACGCCGGCGGCGGTGTAGCGTTTCTGCAGTTCGGCGAATTCGGACGCCGTCGGCCCGACCAGCAGTTTGGACAATTGCCGCTTCAGCTCGGCCACGCCTGGCGTGATGCCTTGCACCGTCGCCTCGATGTCGAGCCGGCCCGGCTTTTCACGAAGCAGCCAAAGGACCGAGCGGCGCATCAATTCGATGGTGGCGCGCAGCATGTCGGTCTGCAGCGCCGCCGGGACCTTGTTGTCGAGGGCCTCGATCCCGGTCCAGATGCGGCGCAGGCCGAAGGTGTCGCGCGTCGCGACGTAGGCGCGCGCGATCGCCGCCGCCTCCGCCTCGGTTTCCTCGCGAATGTCGCCGACGAAGCCTGGGCCGACGCGATTGATGATGCTGTTGGCGACGGAGGTGGCGACGATCTCGCGCCGCAGCCGGTGCTTGGCGATGGCATCGCCGTGCTGCTTGCGCAGCGCCCGCGGAAAATATTTCGCCAGATCGACGGCGAAATGCGGTTCGTCCGGCAGGTCGCTCGCCAGCAAATCGTCATAAAGCGACATCTTCGCGTAAGCCAGCAGCACGGCGAGTTCCGGCCTGGTCAGGCCGGAGCCGCTCGCCTGCCGCTCGGCCAGCGCGGCATCGCTCGGCAAAAATTCGACGCCGCGGTCGAGCCGGCCGCGCTGCTCCAGTGTCCGCATCAGCCGGATCAGCGACGGCAGCAGCCGGTTGCTCTGCGATTCGGCCACCGACACGGCCTGCCCTTGCAGATAGTTGTCCTGCAGCACCAGGGCCGCCACGTCTTCGCCGACCTCGGCGGTCAGTCGGTCGCGCTGCTTGAGCGTGAGTTCGCCCTCCGCCACCACGGCATCGAGCAGGATCTTGATGTTGACCTCGTGGTCGGAAGTGTCGACGCCGGCCGAGTTGTCGAGCGCATCGGTATTGATGCGGCCGCCTTTCAGCGCGTATTCGATGCGCCCGCGCTGGGTGAAGCCGAGGTTGCCGCCCTCGCCTACCACTTTCGCCTTCAGGTCGCGCCCGTCGACGCGGAGCCCGTCGTTGGCCCGGTCGCCCACGTCCGCATGGCTCTCGCTCGACGCCTTCACATAGGTGCCGATGCCGCCGTTCCAAAGCAGATCGACCTCGGCCTGCAGCAGCGCATGGATGAGATCGGTCGGGGTCATGGCGTCGCGTTCGATGCGGAAGCGCGCCTTGACCTCCGGCGACAGGCGGATCGATTTCAGCTTGCGGTCGAACACGCCGCCGCCGCGCGAAATCAGCTTCGGGTCGAAATCGGCCCAGGAGGAACGCGGCAGCGCGAACATGCGCTTGCGTTCGGCAAATGTCTTGGCCACGTCCGGCTCGGGATCGATGAAGACGTGGCGGTGGTCGAACGCGGCCAGGAGGCGTATGTGCTCCGATTGCAGCATGCCGTTGCCGAACACATCGCCCGACATGTCGCCGATGCCGACGACTGTGAAGTCCTCGCGTTGCACGTCGCGGCCGAGTTCGCGGAAATGGCGCTTCACCATCTCCCAGGCGCCGCGCGCCGTAATGCCCATTTTTTTGTGGTCGTAACCGGCCGAGCCGCCGGATGCGAACGCGTCGCCGAGCCAGAAGCCGTATTCCGCCGAAAGCGAATTGGCGATGTCGGAGAACGTGGCCGTACCCTTGTCCGCCGCAACCACGAAATAGGGATCGTCACTGTCAAGCCGCACCACCTCTTTCGGCGGCACGATCTTGGCGCCGATCCGGTTGTCGGTGATGTCGAGCAACGCGCGGATGAAGGTGCGGTAGCATTCCACGCCATCCGCCTGCACCGCATCGCGGCCGCCCTCCACCGGCGGACGCTTCGGCACGAAGCCGCCCTTGGCGCCGACCGGAACGATCACCGCGTTCTTGACCTGCTGCGCCTTCATCAGGCTCAGGACCTCCGTGCGGAAATCCTCGCGCCGGTCCGACCAGCGGATGCCGCCGCGGGCGACCCGGCCGCCGCGCAGATGGATGCCTTCGACCTGCGGCGCATAGACGAAGATCTCGAACAGCGGCCGGGGCAACGGCAGCTCGTCCACCACGGCGCTTTCGAATTTGATCGAGAGCGCCGGCTTCGGTTCGCCGCCGGGCCCCTTCTGATAGAAGTTCGTGCGCCTGGCGGCGCGGACGAGGTTGAGAAAGCGTCGGAGGATGCGGTCTTCATCCAGGCTCGCCACCTGGTCGAGCGCCGAAGCGAGAGCCGCTTCGATCTCGCTTGCGCGCTGGTCGCGCTGCTGGCCGAGCGCCGGGTCGAAATGGATGTGGAACAGCGCCACGATCATGCGCGCGATCCCGGCATTGGCGGAGAGTGCGTCCTCCATGTACCGCTGGCTGAACGCGATGCCGGTCTGACGCAGGTATTTGCCGAACGCGCGCAGGATCACCACTTCGCGCCAATCGAGCCTTGCCCTCACGACCAACCGGTTGAAGCGGTCGTCCTCGGCGGCGCCCTGCCAGACGCGCACGAACGCCGCCTCGAATTTCGCCTTGATCTTGTCGAGAGGCAGCGCCTGCCCTGCGGGCTCGGTGAGGCTGAGATCGTGGATCCAGACCGACGGGCCCTCGCCGTCCCTCGCCACCTCGAACGGATGTTCTTCGATCACCTTGAGACCGAGATGCTCGAGCACCGGCAGGCAGTCGGACAGCGGCACCGGCGCGCCGAGGTGATAGAGCTTGAAGCCGACTTCCGCGTCGCCGGCTTCGAGCGGGCGGTAGAGATTGACCGACAGGCGCGACTCATCGTCGAGCGATTCGATCTTGGCGATGTCGAACAGCGCGGCGGCCGCGTCGTAGCGCTCGCGATAGTCGGTCGGGAACGCGGCGGCGTAGCGGCGGAGAAGTGCGGCGCCTTTTTCTTCGCCGTGGCGGGTGCGAAGCGCATCGAGCAGGCCATCGACCCATGAGCGCGCGGCGCCGGCGATGCGCTGCTCCACGCCTTCCGCGTCGAAGTCCGTCCGCGCACCCGGACGGGTCGCCACGATGAAATGGATGCGCGCCAGCGGCTCGTCGCCGAGCTGCGTATAGAAGCTGTCGACGTGGCCGTGCAGCCCGTCTTCGAGGATGGCCGCGATCTTCTTGCGCAGCGCCGTGTCGTAACCCTCGCGCGGCACGTACACCAGGGCCGAGACGAACCGCCCGAATTCGTCGCGGCGCAGAAAGAGCCGCGGCCTCGGCCGGCTATGCAGCAGCAGCACGCCATGAGCGATGTCGTAAAGCTCGTCCTCGCCGATCTGGAACAGCTCGTCGCGCGGATAGGTCTCGAGAATGTTGAGCAGCGCCTTGCCGTCGTGGCTCATGGCCCC
>DASQHM010000045.1:0-13061 GCA_035632095.1 Candidatus Cybelea sp.
TGGACGCTGCTCGGCGGCTTGCTGTTCTCGATCATGTCGGTGCTGATCAAGGTGCTCGGCACCCGCCTCGACATCTTTCAGGTCGCCTTCTTCCGCGCCGCCTTCGGCCTGGCGACTTTGCTGCCGTTCGCCATCGCCGCGGGGCCGCGGGTACTGCGGACCCATCGGCCCGTGGCGCATGTGATCCGGGGCCTGATCGGCGCCGCCGGCATGTTCTGCGGCTTCTACTCCATCGCCAAATTGCCGCTCGCCGATTCCTCGGCCTACAGCTTCACGCGGCCCCTGTTCCTGATCGTGCTGGCGGTGCTGTTTCTCGGCGAGCGCATTCGGCTGCGGCGCGTCACGGCGACCGCCGTGGGCTTCGTCGGCGTGCTCGTCATGCTGCGTCCCCACGGCGGCATCGAGACCGCCGCCGTGGTCGGCCTGCTCGGCGCACTCTTCGCGGCGCTGGTGAGCATCTTCATCAAACAGCTGTCCGAAACCGAAAAGCCGATCACGGTGCTGCTCTACTTCGGCCTGGTGTCCACGGCGGTGACCTTGGCGCCGGCGATCTTCGTCTGGCAGCCGGCGACCCTTTGGGAGCTGGTCATGCTGATGCTGATCGGCGCCACCGGCGCCAGCGCGCAGAGCGCCATGATCCGCGGCTACGCCATCACCGAGGCGACGGCGGTCGCGGGGTACGACTATGCGCGATTGATCTACGCTGCCGTGCTGGGCTTTGCGGTGTTCGGCGAAGTGCCCGGGCTCTGGACCGTCGCCGGCGCGCTGACGGTCGCAAGTTCGACGCTCTACATCGCCTACCGCGAGGCGCAGCTCGGCAAGCGCACGCCGCCGCCCATGCCGGTCGCGGCGGCCGTGGCGGCAACTCCTGTTTCACGAACCCAGGGCTGACAGCAGGGGAACGATCTGCTATGAACCGCCGGCAAATTTTCAGGTCACACACCTTCGGGAGGAACCCGCCATGAAGTTGAACGGAATATCAGCGTTGATCACCGGCGGCGCGTCCGGCCTCGGCGCCGCGACGGCCCGCGAGCTGACGGCCGCCGGCGCCAAATGCGCGCTGCTCGACCTGAACATGGTAGTGGCCGAAAAGACCGCGAAGGAAATCGGCGCCGTCGCCATCGAATGCAACGTGGCGAGCGAGGAGAGCGCCGCCAAGGCCATTCAGGCCGCCGCCGCGAAACAGGGCCCGGCGCGCGTCCTGGTGAATTGCGCCGGCATCGGCACCGCCGGCCGTGCCGTCGGCAAGAACGGCCCGCTCGCGCTCGACGCCTTCGCCAAGACCATCAACATCAACCTGATCGGCACGTTCAACCTGATCCGCCTGGCCGTGTTCGAAATGTCGAAACTGCCGGCGCTCGACGACGGCGAGCGCGGCGTGGTGGTCAACACCGCCTCGGTCGCGGCCTTCGACGGTCAGATCGGCCAGGTGGCCTATTCGGCGTCCAAGGGCGGCGTGGTCGGCATGACGCTGCCGCTGGCGCGCGAATTCGCGTCGATGGGCGTGCGCGTCTGCACCATTGCGCCCGGCCTGTTCGACACGCCGATGATGGCGGGGGTAAGCCCCGAGTTCAAAGCGACGCTCATCGCATCGACCCTGTTCCCAAAGCGGCTCGGCCTGCCGGCGGAATACGGCAAGCTGGCCCGCCACATCTGCGAAAACGCCATGCTGAACGGCGAGACCATCCGTCTCGACGGCTCGATCCGCCTGGCGCCGAAGTAGGCGGATCGCCGCTACGGTGCGATAGGCTGACCGCCGGAGCTGCCTGCGCTATCCTCGGCGCCATCGCACGCAGCACCGGAGGTCCGGCATGGTTGCGAAACTCACGGCGGCGGAACGCGCGGCGGCGCTCAAGCAATTGAGCGGATGGCGCGAGGTCGAGGGCCGCGACGCCATCGCCAAGAGCTTCAAGTTCGCCGATTTCATCGAGGCGTTCGGCTTCATGTCCCGCGTGGCGCTGGCGGCCGAGCGCATGGACCATCACCCCGAATGGTTCAACGTGTGGAACCGGGTCGACATCACGCTCTCGACCCATGACGCGGGCGGCCTGAGCGAGCGCGACGTGAAGCTGGCCGGATTGATCGACAAGCTGGTATGACCGCGCCCGACCGCTCATTGAAGCGTGCGCCGTCGCTCGGCGAGATCGAGCGCCTGGCGGAAGAGGCGGCGGCGACGATCCCCGAAGCCTTGCGGCGGCACGTGCACAATCTGGTCATCCGCGTCGAGGACTTTCCCGACGACGAGACCGAGCGCGAGATGGAACTGGAAAGCCCGTTCGACCTGCTCGGCCTCTATCGCGGCGTGAGCTTGAACCTGCGCAGCGTCTCCGCGCCGCCGCCCGGCCCCGACATGGTGTTTCTCTATCGCCGGCCGATCCTCGATTATTGGTGCGAGACCGGCGAGGACCTGGCCCATGTGGTGCGCCACGTGCTGATCCATGAGATCGGCCATCATTTCGGCTTCTCCGACGAGGACATGGAAGCGATCGAGGCCGCGGAATGAGCCGCAGACCGCTGGATGCGCCTGCCACCGAATACGAGATCATCGACAAGCCGGCGCTGCCGATCATCCAGGAGCTGGTCGATTATTGGGAGAAGAAGCGCGCCGGCCGCATGGCGCCGAGCCGCGCCGAAATCGACCCGGCGGAGCTCAAGGCGCACCTGCCGCACATCCACCTGATCGACGTGATCGACGGCGGCGCGGACTTTCGCTACCGCCTGGTCGGCACCTCCATCGTGCAAGGTTTGGGCCGCGACAACACCGGCAAGCGGGTGAGCGAGCTCTACGGCGACCGGCCCGAGGTGTGCGCCCGGATCATCGCGCGGTTCGCCCTGGTGGTGACCGAAAAGCGGCCGATCTTTTCCCGCGGCCGCATCTGGTGGATGCCGGACCGCAATTTCCGCGGCCTCGCCGGCGGCTCGGTCCCGCTCTCCGACGACGGCGTGAACGTGAACATCATCCTGTCGGAGTTGTTTGTGATTTGAGGGGGTGAGAGAGTGCGGCCTGGATGTCTGACTTCGGACGATAAACGCGGATAGGGCGCCCATAAGCGAGCAATTCTTCGCCTTGTTAGAGCCTGTCTCGAAACTGCGTCCGAGACTGACAAACAGGTTCGTCAGGTGGCCTGTTCAGGTTTGTCCTTGGTCTCGTTCGCGTTGATAACCCGCGCCAAGAGTTCTCGGAGCGTCTCTCGCTCGCGGTCGGAAAGGGTAGCCATGACGCGGTCTGTTGCGGCGATGACAGCTGGGCGCAGCGTTTGAAGCACCTTGGCCCCTTGTGGCGTAAGGCTCAACCTGCCCGAACGCCTGTTTTCACGAGCGGGCACCTGAGCAACCACTAGCTCCCGGTTCTTCAGTCGCTTCAGCAGTCGTTGCGCCGTGGTCGCGTCAATTCCGATCCGCCCCGACAATCGGCGCGGATCAATGCCCGGGGCATCATTGAGAGACGCAAGGACAGCGAACTCCAAAGGCGTCAGGTCTTCCTCGCTGGTCACGCTCAAGACGGCGCCGCGGCACAAGTCGTGGTAGCGCCGCGCAAGATGGGCTTCCGCGCGGCGGTGAACCGGCGGCAGAGCTGGCGACGCCGGTTCGCCGGACGGGCGGACCGAATAGGCCCGGATCGCACCGTCCAGGTTCTTGACCAATTGCGGCCCAAGATCTTCGAAGGTCACGGGCAGCATTCGATGCACGAATTGATGGGCGGCTTCTGACAGGCAGATCGAACCCGGCTGCGCCAGCCCCTGCATCCGTGCGGCAACATTGACGCCGTCTCCATACAGATCGCCATCCTTGACCATCACCTCGCCCGCATGCAGTCCAATGCGGAAGCGGACCCGGCGCTCTTCCGGAATTTCCTGGTTGACCGCAGCAACCCTTTCCAGAATGCCGAGCGAGCACTGGAGCGCGTCTACGGCGCTCGGGAACTCCGCGAGAATGCTGTCGCCCGCGGTGTTGGCGATCCGG
The DNA here is from genome assembly GCA_035632095.1 of Candidatus Cybelea sp. GTDB lineage: Bacteria > Pseudomonadota > Alphaproteobacteria > Ferrovibrionales > Ferrovibrionaceae > DASQHM01. The sequence continues at coordinate 3,964 of DASQHM010000045.1, forward strand.
CCGCCGTGCTGCGCGATGAAGCGATCCGTGATGTCTCGATGCGAGGTGAGCAGGCGCATGGTGCCTGCCTCATCGGCGTTCATCAGGCGTGTATAGCCTTCCACGTCAGCACTGAAGATCGCTGCGAGACGTCGTTGGACCTTCGAGACGGGGTCAGTCTTGCGCATGCAAGGCCTCTGATGAACCCCCAGGGTAAGAGGCGTTTCGAATGCCGCTTGCGCGGTCGATGCTCGCGCAATTCCAAGTGGTTGTTGACGCCGACCTGGAGGTGTCGTGTGGGCGCCGACCACGCATTTGTATCATAGCTGCCTGACGGCACGCTGCCAAAGTGACCTGACGGACGAGAGACGGTGCGTGATCGAACCACATCTACCTGCTGCGAACGCGACGGGTCGACCACGCGGCTGGCCGATACATGAGATCGTCAACAACATCTTTTGCGTGATGTGGTCCGGCTGTCCGTGGCGGCAACTGCCGAACGACCCGCCGCCGTGAAGCACAGTCTACCGCTGGTTCGCCGCCTGGCGTGACGCCTATGTGTTCGAGCAGATCAACCACGCCCTGATCGTGGCCGACCGTGAGCGGTTCGTGTTTGGTCGTGGACTATCCTAGTCCCTGGTCTGAGCTACACTTCACGCACTTTCCCCCTACCCCAGCCGATACGTCGCCTCCGCCCGGTAGATGGCGCCGCCGTGGGACAGGAAGCTCGAGAACAGCACGTATTCGCTCACCTCGAACGGTGGCAGATAGAAACCGCCGTTGCCGCTGAGGAAGCTCGCGACGCGCTCGATCGGCGTGCCCTTGAGCCGCCCGAGCGTCACGTGGGCGTGGAACTTGCGTGGATCGGGATCGAAGCCCAATCGTTGCAGCGCGTTCTCGACCTTGCCTTGCAGGCGCAGCAGCAACTCGTGCGGCCTGACGCCCGCCCAGAGCAGATCGGCGCGGCGCTTCTCGCCGAATTGGCCGACGCCGTCGATCTGCAGCGGAAAGCGCGGCACCGACACGTGGCCGAGCGCATCCATGATGTCCGTGAACGTGGCGCCGTCCACCTCGCCGATGAAGCGGAGCGTCAGATGCATGTTCTCGGGCTTGGCCCAGCGCGCGCCCGGCACGCCGGCGCAGAGCATGGTCAGGCGCTGGCGCACCGGTTCGGGCAAGGCGATGGCGACGAAAAGACGGATCATGATGCGTCGCCGGCCGGGCTATTCGCCGCGCACCAGCTTCTCCACGTAGGGCGCCATGCGCTCGACGATGATCTCGACGCCCTTCGGATTGGGATGCATGCCGTCGGGCTGGTTGAGCGCCGGATCGGCGGCAACGCCGTCGAGGAAAAAGGGATAGAGCATCACGTGGTGCCTGGCGGCGAGCCGCGCGTACATGCCGTCGAAGGCCTGGTCGTAGTCGCGCCCGAGATTGGGCGGCGCCACCATGCCGGCCAGCAGCACCTTCACGCCGTGGGCGTCGAGCGCCGACAAAATGGCATCGAGATTGTCCTCCGCCACTTTCGGATCGATGGCGCGGAGCGCATCGTTGGCGCCGAGCTCGACAATGGCGAAGCGGGGCTTGTCGGCAAGCGCCCAATCGAGGCGCGCCCGCCCGCCCGCCGTGGTATCGCCCGACACGCCGCCGTTCCGCACGCGGACGGCCACGCCCTTGGCGCGCAGATACGCTTCGAGCCGCGCCGGAAACGCCTGCTCCGGTTCCACCCCGAAGCCCGCCGTGAGCGAATCGCCGAAGGCCAGGATCACGGGATCTTGAGCGGCGGAGGGCGAGCCGGTGCTCAAGCAAAGTCCGGCGATGACCGTTATAGTCGCGGCGATCCAAGTGCAAATCGGAAATCGGCGGATTTTCATGGCGTCGGCAATGCAGGTAAAGGTCGCCACGGACCCCTTGGTCCGGCTCGACGACGTGCATCTCACTTTGGTGAGCACGGCCGGCGCCGTCAACATCCTGCGCGGTATCTCGCTCGAGATCTTCGCGGGTGAAACCGTCGGCGTGGTCGGCCCGTCCGGCTCGGGCAAGTCCACCATGCTTTCGGTGATGGCCGGGTTGGAGCGCGCCACCTCCGGCACGGTCACGGTGGCCGGCGGCGATCTCGGCCGCATGGACGAAGACGCGCTGGCGCGCTTCCGCCGCGACAATCTCGGCATCGTGTTCCAGTCGTTCCACCTGATCCCGACCATGACGGCGCTGGAGAACGTCGCCATTCCCCTGGAACTTGCCGGGCGCCGCGATGCGTTCGCGGCGGCGGAAGCGGAATTGGCGGCGGTGGGTTTGTCCCATCGCCTCACGCATTATCCGGCGCAGCTTTCCGGCGGCGAGCAGCAGCGCGTGGCGCTGGCGCGCGCCGTGGTCAGCGGGCCGAAGCTGCTGCTTGCCGACGAGCCCACCGGCAATCTCGACGGAGCCACCGGACGCCAGGTGATCGATCTGCTGTTCGCCTTGCAGCAGCGCGGCGGCACCACGCTCGTGCTCATCACCCATGACGCGGAACTTGCGGCGCGTTGCGGCCGCGTGGTGCGGCTCGGCGACGGGCGCATCGTCGGCGACAGCAAGCATCAAGCGCCGCGTGCGGCCGGAGCGAGCTGACGTGGCGACCTTGGCCCTGGCGTTAAGGCTCGCTCGCCGCGAATTGCGCGGCGGCCTCCGCGGCTTTCGCATCTTCATCGCCTGCCTCGCGCTCGGCGTTGCCGCCATCGCCGGCGTCGGTTCGCTTGCCGCCGCGATCGGAGAGGGCTTGCGCAGCGACGGCCGCGCGCTGCTCGGCGGCGATCTGGAGCTTCGCCTGACCCATCGCCAGGCGACGCCGCCGGAACTCGTGTGGCTCGCCCGCGAGGCCGAGGTCTCGACCGTCGCCAACATGCGCGCCATCGCCCACAACCGGGCCAACGACCGCCGCACCTTGGTCGAGCTCAAGGCCATCGACGCGGCCTATCCGCTCTATGGCGCCTTGACCTTCGACCCGCCGCTTACCGCCGATGCAGCGCTCGGATTGCGCGACGGCGTTTACGGCGCCGCGGTAGAGGCGGCGCTGCTCGACCGCCTCGGCGCAAAGCTCGGCGATGTGCTGACCGTCGGCGATGCGATGCTGCAGGTGCGCGCGGCCATCCGGAGCGAACCGGATCGCGGCGGCGGCGGGCTCACTCTCGGCCCGCGTTTGCTGATTGCCGCGGGCGCGTTGCCCGGCACCGGCCTGGTGCAGCCGGGCAGCCTGGTCTACTGGTCCTATCGCGTGCGTCTCGATCCGGGCGCGGACACGGCCGCGTTTCGCCGCAACGTGGAAGCGGCCTTTCCCGATGCCGGCTGGCAGGTGCGCGACTATGCCTCGGCCAGTCCCGGCTTGCGGGAGTGGGTCAATCGCATCGGCTTGTTTCTCACCTTGGTCGGATTGACGGCGCTCCTGGTCGGCGGCGTCGGCGTCGGCAACGCGGTGCGGAGCTATCTCGACGGCAAATCGGAAACCATCGCCACGCTGAAATGTCTCGGCGCGCCGGGCCGCGTGATCTTTCAGGTCTATCTGATGCAAGTGCTGGCGCTGGCGCTTGGCGGCGTCGTCATCGGTCTGGCGCTCGGCGCCGCTCTACCGCCGTTGCTGTCCGGACTCATGGCGGATCGCCTGCCGGTGCCGGCGCGGGTCGGACTCTATCCGGCGCCGCTGCTGCTGGCCTCGGCCTATGGATTTCTAACCGCGCTGGCGTTTGCGCTATGGCCGCTGGCGCGGGCGCGCTTGGTGCCGGCGGCCGGATTGTTCCGCGACCTCGTAGCACCAACGCGGTTGCTGCCGGGCGTTCCTTACGTGGCGGCGACCATCGCGGCCTTCGTCGCGCTGGCCGCCGTCGCCGTGATCAGCGCGGAAGAGCGGCGCTTCGCCCTGGGCTTTGTGGCGGGTGCGGCGGCGAGTTTCATTTTGCTCCGCCTGGTGGCGGCGCTGGTCGTCTGGATCGCCCGGCGCGCCGGCCGCCCACGCAGCCCCTACTTGCGCATTGCCGTCGCCAATCTGCACCGGCCCGGCGCCGGCACGGCGAGCGTGATGCTGTCGCTCGGCCTCGGCCTCACCTTGCTGGTGACCGTGGCGCTGATCCAGGGGAATCTCGCGCACGAGGTCGAGCAATCCATGCCGGCAGCGGCGCCGGCGTTCTTCTTCATCGACATTCAGCCGGATCAGCTCGTCGACTTCGAAGCCTTGGCGAAATCGGTTCCGGGCGTTACGGGCGTCGAAGTAGTGCCGCAATTGCGCGGCCGCATCGCCAAGGTGAACGGCGTGCCGGCGGAGCAAGTGGCCGCGGGCCCGGCTTCGCGCTGGGCGCTCCGCGGCGATCGCGGCTTGACTTATGCGGCGCGCGTGCCGCCGGGCTCCACCGTGGTGGAAGGGCAGTGGTGGCCGGCGGACTACCATGGCCCGCCGGAAATATCGCTCGACGAAGGCATCGCCCGCGACTTGCGGCTGAAGCCCGGCGACAGCCTGACCATCAACGTGCTCGGCCGTGACATGGATGCGCGTATCGCCAATCTGCGGCGCATCGACTGGAGCACGCTCGGCATCAATTTCGCCATCGTATTTGCGCCGGGGGCCATCGAAGCCGCGCCCCACACCTTTCTTGCCACCGCGCGGGCCGAGGGGCCGGCTGAGGAGGCGCTCTATCGCGCCGTGACCGACCGTTTCGCCAATGTCTCGCCGATCCGCATGAAAGAGGTGCTGGCGACCGTGAACGATCTGCTCGGCGCCATCGGCCGCGCCATCGACGTGGCGGCGGCCGTGACTCTGCTGGCGGGCGTGCTGGTGCTCGGCGGCGCGCTCGCCGCTGGTCATCGCCGCCGCGTCTACGATGCGGTCGTGTTGAAAGTGCTCGGCGCCACCCGGCGCGACGTCATGGGCGCCTATGTGCTCGAATTCGGCCTGCTCGGTCTCGCCACCGCCGTGGTCGGCGGCGTGCTCGGATGGATCGCCGGCTGGATCGTGGTGGCGCACGTCATGACCATCGAGTGGGTGGCGCTGCCCTGGGTCGCGGCGGCGACCGCCTCGGCCGGGGTCGTCGTCACCGTGGCGCTCGGGCTGGTCGGAACCTTCGCCGCCCTGTCGCGCCGGCCGGCCGCCGTGCTTCGTCAGTCGTGACATAATGCATTGATCCGCATCGATATTGTTTGTTTTCACGTCATCCGGCGCGCCGCCGGTTTCCCTTGTATTCTCGACCGCCGTCGCCAATATAGGGGCCAGTGCTTCGCAATCATTGCGACAAGGAGCCAACAACATGGCCAATGATTTCAACAGGGGCGTTTGGGGTGTGAATCGCGCCGGTGCGATGGACCAGGCGGTCGTCGATCAGGCGCTGCGCAGCTACCTGCTTCGCGTCTACAACATGATGGCGTCCGGCCTGCTGGTCAGCGGCATTGTCGCGGTGGCGGTTTCCATGTCGCCGGCCGCGATGGCCGCCATCTTCGGCAATCCGCTCTTGCGCATCACTGTCACCTTCGCGCCGCTCGGCCTAATTCTGTGGATGAGCTTCGGGATCAACCGGATCAGCGCCAGCACGCTGCAAATTCTCTACTGGGCGTTCGTGACTACGCTCGGCGTTTCGCTGTCGACGGTCTTCTTGATGTACCGCCTCGGCAGCGTGGTCGAGGTCTTCTTCGTCACCGCCGCCACGTTCGGCGCGCTCAGCCTGTACGGCTACACGACCAAGCGCGATCTGACCGGCTTCGGCACGTTCCTGTTCATGGGTCTGATCGGCATCATTCTCGCGTCGCTGGTCAACCTGTTCGTGCAAAGCTCCGGCGCGGCATTCATCATCTCGATCCTGGGCGTGCTGATCTTCACCGGCCTGACGGCCTATGACACGCAGCGCCTCAAGAACGACTTCTATGAGGGCAATCCGGCCGAGGTGATCGAAAAGCAGGCCATCATGGGGGCGGTTCAGCTTTACCTCGATTTCGTGAACATCTTTCTGCTGCTGCTGCGGATCCTGGGCGACCGGCGGTAACGGCCGGACCCGCCGCGCACGTTCGTGGCGATCGTTGAGAACGCCCGGCGGGTTTTCCCCCGGGCGTTCTTCTTTTGCCGGCCGTCCGGCGGCCGGCGTCCCGAAGTCGCCACGCGTCCTTAAATGCAGCAAAGGAACAGCCCGCAAGCCATGGGTGCAGCACGCTTGTTTGCCACACTCGCGCCATAATCCGATGCGTACATGCGCCGTCTCGAACCTGAGACGGCTTGCACATAAACAGGATGCTCAAATGCTCAATACTCTGAAGTCTGCCGCGGCGGCTCTCGCCATTGCCACGGCCATGGCGGTTGCGGCGTCGCCGGTGGTCACCTTCCAGGCGATCGCGGCGGACGCGCCGGCGGCTTCGTCGTCCATGAAGGCGAAGCACACGGACGCTTGCGCCCAGTTCAAGAAGGGCAGCAAGGAATACAAGGATTGCAAGGCGGCGCAGAAGAAGGGCGCCAAGAAGATGGACAACACCAAGAAGCAGTAGGCTCTCCGCTCACCTCTTGGTTGCGCGCTCCCGCCGGCTGTCCGGCGGGAGAATGCGCGTTCTCTGCCGGCGTCCCGCGCTGCGGCAGATTCTCTATAGTATCCGTCGCTTGACTAGCGCGTTGTCCGATCGGATGGAATCATCCGATCAGGAGGGCAACGCGCCAGGTCAATGGCCTGGAGCATGATCTCATCCGAAAAGTCGGGCGACTTTTCGGGATCATGCTCTAGACGATCTCGAGCTTGGCGCGCTTCAGGACCTTGAGCGCGCTATCGATGCTGCGTCCGCGTTTCAACACCCGCCCCGATGCCGAAATCACGCTGTAGGCGCCTTGCTTACGGGCGAGCTTCGGCGTTTTGACGATACGGTAAAGCGGCGCGTCTGAGCTTCGCCGGAACACGGCGAAGCAGCAGCATTCCGGGTCGTGGCCGATGGCATAGTCGCGCCATTCGCCGGCGGCGACCTTGAAGGCGTAGAGGTTCAGGATAAGGTCGAGTTCGTGCCGCTCGAAAAACACGTCTCGGCTGCGGCCCGGACGGCCTTGGGCGGCCGGCCGGGCGGAACGACTGTAGTCTTCGAAACTGACGACCTCGCTCATCTGACCTCGCATTGCCTTAAAGAAGCAATTGAACCCCGGCGGCGGCGCGCCCGTCAACCCGCCGGCGTGGGGGCGCGCGCTTAGGCCATCACCCTTTCGGCGAAATGGCAGGCGGCCAAGTGGTTGCGCTCGACGGTCCGAAGCGCCGGCGCCTCGCGCCGGCAGCGGTCCTCGGCGAAGGCGCAGCGCGCCGCGTAGGGGCATCCGCCGTCAGCCTGCTCCTGGGTCGCGGGTTCGACGGCGGCGCGGCGGCGTTTTCGCCCCGGGACGGGCTTCGGCACCGCATCGATCAAGGCGCGCGTATAGGGATGGGCGGCGGCGCGGAACAAGGCGTTCGTCGGCGCCTGCTCGACGATGCGACCGCGGTACATGACGGCGACGTCGTCGCACACATGATCCACCACGGCCAAATCATGGCTGATTAGCATGTAGGTCACGCCGAAACTCGCCTGCAGATCCAGCATCAGATTGAGGACCTGGGCCTGCACCGAAACGTCGAGCGCGCTGACCGGCTCGTCGGCCACGATGAGGCGCGGCCTGGTGATGAGCGCCCGGGCGATGGCGATGCGCTGGCGCTGACCGCCGGAAAACTCGTGCGGATATTTCTCCATGTCGGCAGCGCGCAATCCGACCGAAACCAGCACCTCGGCGACCCGCGTGCGCTGCTCGGCGGCGCCGGCATCGCCCAGAGCCGCCAGCGGTTCGGCCACGATGCGCGCCACGGTCTGGCGCGGGTCGAGCGAGCCATAAGGGTCTTGGAACACCATCTGGAAGTGCCGGCGCATGCGGCGAAGTTCGGAACGGGACAAGGCGTTCAGGTCGCGGCCGAGCAGGCGGACGCTACCCGAAGTCGGCGACTCAAGCGCCATGACGCAGCGGGCCAGGGTCGACTTTCCCGATCCGGATTCGCCGACGACGCCTAGGCTGCGCTCGGAGTCGATGCGAAACGTCACACCGTCCACGGCGGCGACAAGCGGCGGCGCGCGGAACACGCTTTCGCGCGGCAAGGCGTAATGGCGCGCCAAATCGCGGACGTCGAGCACGGTCTCGCTTGCGGCGCCGCTCATCGGCCGGCCATCGCGGCGTCGAGGCGAATGCAGCGCGCCAGATGATCCGAGCCGACGCGGGACGGCGGCGGAGGCGCGGCGGAGCAATCGGGAATGGCAAGCGAGCACCGGTCGGCGAAAGGACAGCCCGGCGGCAGGTCGGCCAGCTCCGGCACGCTGCCGGCAATGGTCTTCAGGCGCTCGCCCTTCCGTGCGCCCAGCTTCGGCCGGGCGGCGAACAGTCCTTGCGAATAGGGATGCGCCAGGCGGCTGAACACGGCGCCGGTCGGCCCGCTTTCGACCACGGTGCCGCCGTACATGACCATCATGCGGCGCACCGTTTCGGCGATGACGCCGAGATCGTGCGTTATGAGCATCAATGCCATGCCGCTTTCCGCCACGAGTTCGCCGATCAAATCGAGGATCTGGCCCTGAATGGTGACGTCGAGCGCCGTGGTCGGCTCGTCGGCGATGAGAATGTCCGGACCACAGGCAAGCGCCATGGCGATGGTGACCCGTTGGCGCTGTCCGCCGGAGAGCTGATGCGGATAGGCGTCGATGCGCCGCGCCGCATCGGGCAGGCGCACGCGGTCGAGCAGCGCGATGGCTTGGCGGCGCGCCTCCCGAGCGCCCATGCCCCGATGCAGCGCCAGCGGCTCGGCGATTTGCCGGCCGACGGTGTGCAACGGGTTGAGCGCCGTCATCGGCTCCTGAAACACCATGGAAATGCGATTGCCGCGCAGCTTGCAAAGCTCGGACTCGGCCAGCGAAACGAGATCGCGGCCGTCGAAGCGCACGGTCCCGGAAACGGCGGCGCCTTCCGGCAGCAGGCCAAGCAACGCCAGGGCAGTTATCGACTTGCCCGAACCGCTTTCGCCGATCAGGCCGAGCGTCTCGCCGCGGTCGAGATCGAAGCTGACGCCGCTGCCGCCGGCCTCGAGTTTGGCGAAGTCGTGCGGATTCGTCGTGGTGCCGTCGGGCCG
>DASQHM010000046.1:0-9982 GCA_035632095.1 Candidatus Cybelea sp.
CACGCTGTCGGTGATCGCCGTCGCGCTGACCCTCGACGGCTTCCTCAACAGTTCGCTCGCCGGCGGCATTCCCGCCGCGGTAACGCGCACCAACGCCGATGGCTCGTCCGACACCTTCGGCGGCGGCTCGGCGCAGAAATCTTCCAACGCCACCGTCTCGGTCACGGGTCCCACCGGCTCGGTCGCGGCCACCGTCGCGTCGGTGCGCGGCGCGGTCGGCTATGCCTGGTTCTGGGGCACCGCCGGCAGCGAGACGCTCGGCGCCATCACGACGATCAACAGCGTGTCGATCGCTGCCAACGCGGCCGGCACGCAAGCCGCCAGCACGCTGCCCGGCTCCGACAACAGCGTCAACGCGCTGGTGTTCGACGGCCTCTTGACCCAGTGCTTCAAGCCTTCGCTCAACGCCTATTATTCCGCGCAGCCGACCGGCACGGCGGGAACGGGCACGCCGCTCACCGCCGACAGCGAAGGCGGCATCGTCGAATTCGACGCCGCGCTCAAATCCTTCTGGGACAATTATAGGCTGTCGCCGACGGCGATTTATGTGTCGTCGCAGGAGATGCTCAACATCCACAAGAAGATCCTGCAAGGCGGCACCAACACCGCCGCGCGCTTCGTCTTCGCGGCCGATCAGGGCGCCGTCCTCGGCGGCGTCATGGTGCGCAGCTACCTGAACAAGTTCAGCATGGCCGGCGCGACCGAAATTCCGATCCGGCTCCATCCCAACATGCCGGCTGGCACGGTGCTGTTCTTCACCAAGACGCTGCCCTATCCGCTGTCGAACGTGCCCAACACGGTGCAGATCCGCACCCGGCGCGATTACTACCAGGTCGAATGGCCGCTGCGCGCGCGGCGCTACGAATACGGCGTCTACGCCGACGAAGTGCTGCAGAACTACGCGCCCTTCGCCTTCGGCGCGATCGCCAACATCGGCAACGGCTGAGATCGCCCCCCGCCCTAACCCTCCCCCTTTATTTTTCTCTTCCCTCTCCCCCGCGTCGGGGGAGAGGGCAGGGTGAGGGGGATCGCTCGTTGCCAGGAAATTCTTAATGAAAAAATCTCCGCCCAAACCGAAGCCCTCGCCCCGCACGCTCCGTCTCCGCGCGCCCGCCGGCTGCACCTCGGTCTCGCTGGCCGGCCGCGAATTCGCGGTCACGGACGGAACCGTCGCCGTGCCGGCCGAGCTCGCCGCGATCCTCGTCCACGCCCACGGCTTCGCCTACGAGGATTAGGCGATGGCCACCGTTGATCTGACGACCCTCGCCAACGTCAAGGCGTGGTTCTCGCCGCCCTTGACCGCGACAACCGACGACGCGCTGCTGACGCGCCTCGTCACGGCGGCGAGTCAGTTCATCCAAACCTGGCTCGGCCGCACCATCGCCGAAACCGCCTATGTCGAAACCCGCAACGGCGCCGGCGGCACGCGGCTTTTCCTGCGCAACCGGCCGGTCGTGTCGGTCGCGTCGCTGGCGGTGGATGGCGTCGCCATCGCGCCTTCATCCGGCCCCGGCCAGCCCGGCTATCTGTTCGACGACAGCGCGGTCTATCTCACCGGCTATGCCTTCACCCGCGGCGCGCAGAACGTCGCGGTCGCCTACACGGCCGGATACGCCGCGACCCCGCCCGAGCTCGAACAGGCCTGCATCGCGCTTGTCGCCCTGCGCTACAAGGAGCGCGACCGCATCGGCCAGGTCTCGAAGAACCTCGCCGGCGAAGTCGTGTCCTTCGCCCAGAAAGACATGCCGGCCGACGTTCAAACGCTGCTCGACCAATACCGCTCGGTCGTGCCCGCATGATCCAGGTCACGATCTCGGCCGCCGACGCGCTCGGCCGCCTGCGCGTGCTGCCGCCGACATTGGCATCGCGCCTCGCGCAAACTGTCGCCCGCCTGGCACAACGCCTTTACGACCGCGTCGAAGCCAATCTCTCCGGCGCCGTGCTCCATCGGCGCTCCGGCCGGCTGGCGTCCAGCATCGTTCAACAGGTGGAGGGCCTTTTCGCGTCCGTCGGTTTCGATCCCGCCGCCGTTCCCTATGGTGCGGCGCAGGAATTCGGCGCGGACATTCGCGCCCATTTGATTGCGGCCAGGAACGCCCACGCGCTGTCGTTCGTCGTCGCCGGCAAGCGTGTGTTCGCCAAGCGCGTCTGGTTTCCCGGCGCGCATCTGCCCGAACGCTCGTTCCTGCGCTCGGCGCTGGCCGCGCTCGCGCCCGAAATCGGCGCCGAGATTGCCGCAACCGTTGCCGAGACCGTGCAATGACCCGCGAGCCGATCTACGCCGCGCTCTTCGCGCTGCTATCCGGCGCCGCACCCTTCGTCACCGCCTCGCGCCGCCTCCGGCATTGGAGCGACGTCGGCCCGGCCGAGCAGCCGGCGCTCTTCGTCGTCCAGAAAAGCGAAACCGCCGAACGCCGCGCCGGTCTGCCGGTGAAATGGCGCGCGTCCGTCAATGTGTACGTCTACGTCCACGCGCCGGACGACGAGACATCGCCGGCGACGGTGCTCAATCCGCTGCTCGACGCGATCGAAGCGGCGCTCGCGCCGGCATCCGGCGCGGTACAGACGCTCGGCGGCCTCGCGGCGCACGCCTGGATCGCCGGCAAGATCGAAACCGACGAAGGCGTCCTCGGCGGCCAGGCCGTCGCGATCGTGCCGGTCGAGATTCTGGTGGCGGACTGATGCTTAGGAGGCTTGTGTGGACTGATGTCCCGCGGCAAACAGAGCGAGAACAGACCCCATTTATTCGTATAATTAACTGTAGCCGGGTATCGTAATTCACGAGTCGCAGCAGTTGGAAATTTCAGGCAATATTCCGCTCCTTGCCCCTAACACCTGCACCGCGCGCTAAGAGCTAACGATGCCCAGCCCGATCGTCCCGATATCGCGTTGGCAGGCTAATCTTTTAAGGCTAACAGTGTTTCTGCAGGCTCCGCTGCAGGACACGACAACAGTTTGGCACGACTTCGCCGCCGCAGACCCTGAGGTAGACGAGTTTAGATCTCGGGAAGGCATGCGTCGACAGTTCGGCGGTTTTGGCGGCGCCGCCTTAGAGGTTCAAGCGTCGGCGCCTCGCATAGATTTCTTGCTAACACCAGCAGCTCCTACCGACACACCGCCGGGACCACCGTCTTTCCCACCAACGGTGTTTGGTGCTGCAGGCGAAAAGCTCGGTTTATTTTGTGAGGCGGTACGCGGATGGCTCGCCGAAGCGACACCAAATACGCTTCGGATCGCATTTGGCGCCATCCTTATGATACCTGTGAGTAGCCGCGCCGAGGGGTATGGCTACCTATCCAGGCTCCTTCAATCGGTTGAGGTCGATGCAGATACCACAGAAGAGCTGCTTTATCGCGTGAACCGTCCGAAGCAGAGCCAGACAAACGGCAGCCTAAGGCTCAACCGCATTATGACTTGGAGTTGCCTGAGGTTTCGTGCGTTCACGACTGCCGGAGCAATGCCTGGCCCGGGCATTCCAACATTACGCCTGGGCGAGGAACACTTTGTCAGACTTGAGGTCGACAACAGCACGCCGGCTGAAAGATCAGAGCCCTTGGAAACGTCACAGGTAGGGGCTATTTACGATGAGTTGGTGCGTATGGCTATCGAGAACGCAGAAAACGGCGAGTTGCCATGACCGACGTGCAGGCGCTGACGAGCAATTTTGTTCGCAAACCGCCGTACGACGAAGCGCGGCGTCGTGTGCTCGGCTTGGAGCTGCAGCCTGACGTCATTATCACGTCCGTTCCGCTGGCCGTGTCTTCTTCAGGCGTATCGTACGGCGCAACTGTTGACGCCGTATCTGGCATCAATGGTGTGCCCGCTTTTGGCTGGCGTGCCGGCGATGCAGATCCTTCCGATGTGCTGACATTCGGTCTGGGGGAGGGCACCACGGTAGCCGAGCGGTGTCCCGATGATTTGACCCGCTTTGGTATGTCGGGCGCTTTGACGGCGTCGTTTGGCGGACAAGTATTGGTGTTGTGCCCACCGTCGAATCGGACAGCGCAATCAGCGCGCTTCTACTCGCAATTGCAAAGGTACAAAGCTGCGCTTGCAGGCTGGTCGGCGCGCCTTCCTCCAATGACGTATTTTGTACTTGAACGCCATCTGGCTGCGATCTTCGGCGACGTAGACGAGGTAATTAGCGCGCAGTCCGGGTCGTTCGATGAAATCCTTTCATATCTAGCTTCGCATCGATATCTCAAACCGCCGTCGATGCAACTTCGCCGGGATGGCATTTTCAGTATTGCCTGGTCGCCCGGTGGCAAAGCACGCATCACGCTGGAATTTCTCGGCGACGGAAAGGTGCGCTGTATCGCCGTGGACGCGCGACCGAGCGTGAGAAGGCCGATTAGGGGCGCTTTCGAGTTGCCAGTTTGGTCTCTCGACTCGTTTATAGCGTCGGTGGCTTGTGACGCTTGGATGCGTGCTTGAAGGGCGATCGAATATCAGACGTTCACCACGTCGCTCGACATTGTCAACCTAGACAGCTTTACCGCGATCTCCAGGGAACCCCCACGGGAGTTATGTACGAGGCGTTCGTCCCGGATCAGGATGGCGTTTCGGTTTGTTGGCTTGAGTTTTTTCAGAGCACCAGAAGCGATTGTCTTCGTGCGGTTCAGGAAGTGCTGAATCGCACCAGAAGAGTCCGCGCGAATCACCGACTTGCCATCATCAGCGTCGGGAAAATGAGTGCTATCGGCGTTCATAATGGACGGACGCTGCATGCAGAACACGATCCGATTACTTCTCCACCGGAAGACGAAAATCTTGCGCACTCTCTGATGATCGGCATCCTCGCGCAAGACGTCGTCCTCATGGAGGAACTCGCGCTCGAGTGCCACATTGAGCCTTGTAAGATTTGATTCGTGAAATGTCACGAGGGCGACATACCTCCAATGTTGACGCGAAGCTTTTATAGTTTCAGATCCGGCGTAACCGTCGGATAACGCCCGTCCCCATACGTGATGTTCTGATTTCCACGGTCCGCAGTCCGCAGTCCGCTGGCTTGCCGGCGCGCGTTGTTCTACCTGCGTACCTGCCCATCTCAACCCGCAAAGGACTTACCCGATGGCGATTTATTCCTTCGGCTCCGGCGTCTTGCTGGGCCAACGCACCGACGTGGCCGGATCCACGCCGGTCAATTTCGGCCTGGTGCAGGAGGTCGAACTCGATCTCTCCTTCACCACCAAAGAGCTCTATGGCCAGTATCAATTTCCGCTCGCCATCGCCCGCGGCCAGGCCAAGGCGCAGGCGAAAGCCAAGCTGGCGCAGGTCTCGGGCCTCGCCTTCAACGCGCTGTTCTTCGGCCAATCGCTGGCGTCGGGCCAGCTCGCCACCAGCTACGGCGAAGCCGGCACCGTGCCGGCCTCGTCGCCCTACACGGTCTCTTCCGTCAACGCCGCCACCTTCGCCGACGATTACGGCGCCGTCTATGCCGCCACCGGCCTGCCGCTCACCAAGGTCACAAGCGGTCCGATCGCCGGCCAGTACAGCGAGTCCGCCGGCGTTTACACCTTCGCCGCTGCCGATGCCGGCAAGGCGGTGCTGCTCTCCTATACCTATTCGCTCGCCGGCTCGGGTCAGCAGTTCACGCTTGCCAATCCGCTGCTCGGCACCACGCCGACCTTCCAAGCGCAGCTCTACACCAGCTTCCAGGGCAAGCCGGTCAACGTGAAGCTGTTCAATTGCGTCTCGTCGAAGCTCAGCTTCGCCACCAAGCTCGAGGACTTCGCCATTCCCGAGCTCGATTTCGACGTCTTCGCCAACCCCGCTGGCAACGTCCTGGCGTGGTCTTTCGCCGAAGTGTCGTAATTTCCGTGATCCCCTGGCCCCATCAAGAGGCGAAGGCTGCTTTGCGTAGTTGCATCGTAATAGGAAAGTCTTACGCAATGTCGGGTGAGGGGATACAAAGAGTCTTATGAAGTGCTGGTCATCCGATAAGTGGGTAAAATTTGGGAATCCAAAAAAATTCTAGCAGAGGCCAAGTCATGAAATTCCCGACTACACTCACGATCTTAGCAGTTCTCATCTCTTCTGTACCGCACGCGTCCTTCGGCGCCGACCTCAGCGACCCAGTCACTCCTGCAAAGGCAACTATACGAACAGAATTGAATCGCGGTCACGTAGCGGCTGCGCAATGTAGAGATTTCGACGTGGTGGAAAGCAAGCCCGGGCACACTTCTGACGTTTATGCCGGGTGCATCGACCGGATTCTGTCAGAGGCCGCGATTGATAATACGCTCACACCGCCTTTCGAGGTCGCCGTACTTTTCGATGCATTTGCGTTGCGAGCAACGTTCTATGACAACGTGAGACATGACAAGGCATTCGGAAAAGCTGCCCTCGAAGTCGTGCGGATCTCCGGTGAAGCAGCCTTGGATAAAGTGTCCACGATCCTCAGCAAAACCAGTTTGACCTACGCACAGATATGCGAAACGACGCCGCATAATTGGTACGATTGCAAAACTATTCTCAAGTATGTCGATGCAGGTTCCTGGAAAAAACAACTCTGAAATGAGTCGCTGTCGTCTCGAGATTGGCGGGAGGAAGTTCCCAGAGTAGTAGGATTTTCTTCATCTCGTGGATGGTATTGCTTTGGTTCTCAAAGGCAAAAGTCGGAGGACGCCATGCATGAAAATACTGGCGTTTTGATTCGTTACGATTGTCCTACCTGCGAAGCCGGCGTCGGTATTGCTCAACGGGACGGCATGATGCCGCTCCGTATTCGTTGTCTCTGCGGTCAGGAATTAGAGCCGTACAGCGGCGGAACAACGTCCCGCATCACGGATGACGTTACCACGCGAGACCGCATAACGTCGTTATGAGTCCTGCAAGGGGCAATGCAATCCAGCATTTGGATCGCTTATCTGCGCTCGCGATTACGCATGTGGCGTTTCACCCTTACCCTAACCCTCCCCCTTGAGGGGGAGGGAAGGGAGGGGGGTGTCCTCCGTGTGTCCGTGGTGAAAACCTTCTTCAGAAAGCACAGATGACCGCAACCGCGATCACCCTCGGCGGTCGCGACTACGCCGTCCGTCCGCTCACGCTCGGCCAGCTCCGCATCGTCCTGCCGGCCTTCGCCCGCGCGGCCAGGCTCAACGCCGCCGACGGCATTGACGCCGCGATTGACATCCTGGCGGCGGCGCTGGCGCGCGATCACGCTTCGCTCACCCGCGACGCGCTGCTCGAAATCGAGGCGACACCGCAGGAACTCGCTTCCGCCGTCGCGCAAATCGCCGAGCTCTCCGGCCTGGTGCCGAAGGACGGTGCGCCGGGGGAGGGCTTCCCCAAGGGGGAAGCCCGAGCGGGCCGGTGAACTGGGCCGATCTCTACGCCCTCGTCGCCACCGCGTGCGGCTACACCTGGGCCGAGATCGACGCCATGAGCCTGTCCGCCTTGCGCGAATTGCTCGATTACTGGTCGCGCCATCCGCCGGCGCATCTGCTGTTGGCGGCGGCGCTGCGTTTCACGCCGAAGCCCAAGTCCGCGCGCGCCGCCTTCGCGGATCTTGCGGCACTCGCGCCCGGCGGCGTGCTGTCGCTCAAACCGGTTTGAATTCAGCCGCTGCTCTGGGACCAGCCATGGTCCACCATGCACGCGTTGAATATGCGGTTGTCCGTATAGGTCCCGTGGCCGAGCACGCCGGTGAACGGATTGATGAATACCGATCCGCCGGGCCGCTCGGCCTCCTTGAGGCAATCCGACCGGTCTTCGCCAAAGGCCTGCTGGCTGGCTCCGGGCTTCACCCACCCGCTGCTGCATCCGGCCAAAAAAACGAGGCCGCAGCACAGCGTGAACAACCGAATTGTCATTGGCGCGCTCCGTTTCAGCGCGCATCCACTTTATACCCCGGGCCCAAACGGAGTTAGACGGCGGACGATCAAATTTCCGTGCGCGCCGTCGCCGCGCAAATCGTGAAGGCTACGCCTCGCGCGGCCAGCGCCGGTGCAGCCACAGCCATTGCTCGGGCCGCGCCACGATCCAGTCTTCGATCGTCGCGGTGACGCGCTTCATCGTCTCGAGCACGTTTTCGGCGGTGTCGCGCCGGTCGGGCACTTCGATCTGCGGCAGAACGGTGAAGCGGAAGCGCGTCCCGTTCAAACGCTCGACCCGCACCGGCACGATCGGACAGTCGAAGCGCAACGCCAGCCGCGCGATCGCCGGCGCCGTCATCGCGTCGCGGCCGAAGAACGGCACCGCGATACCGTCGTTCATCTTCTGATCGACCAGCATGGCGACGTGGCCGCCCTGGTGCAGATGGCGGAGCAGGTCGCGGCCGCCGTCGGCGCCTTTGGCGACGGCGCGGCGCGCTTTCATCCGCCGGCGCAGCACGCGGTCGGCCCATGGATTGTTCGACGCGCGAAACACCGACAGCAGCGACGGGCCGAGCAAACGATGGACGGTGGAGGGACCGACTTCCCAATTGGCGAAATGGCCGCCGAACAAAATCGCCGGCCGGCGCGCATCGCGCAGCGCTGCCACCTCCGTGCCGTTGACGATCTCGACGCGTTGCGATCCGGCGGCGCAGATCGTGTCGAGGTGCGGGAATTCGGCGACCGAGCGGCCGAGATTGTCCCACATGCCGTGCACGATCCGGCGGTTTTCGTCGTCGCTGTTGCCGGGCAGGGCGCGGCGGAGATTCCTGAACGCGCGGCGCGAGATGCCGAGGCGCGGGCCGATCGTCCGTCCGAGCCAGCCGCCGAGCGCCGACGCCCAATCGACCGGCAGCAGGCCAAACGCGGTCATGACCGCGAACAAGCCGGCCGCTTCGGCCAAATACCGTGCTTGGCGCGGCGCTGCGCGAAGGTGCCCGATGGTTGGAATTGCTCCCCCGGTCCGCCGGTAAGCGGACCCGGCAATTCGTAGTCTAGCACTAACGATTTGCCGAATGCCTCAGGAATGAGCCATGGCCGATGACAACGGCGTGACGGTCGGCGTTGCCGCCGATATCTCGAATTTTACCGATGGCATGGCGCAGGCGCGCGCCGCGGCGGACGAAACCTTCGGCCGCATCCGCGCCAGCGCGCAATCCGCCGCCGGCGGCATGGACAAAAGCTTCGCCGCCGGCGCCGATCAGCTGACCAAGCAGCAGCAGAAGCTCGCTGCTTCGTGGCTGGCGATGTTCCGGCCGATCAACGCCGCTTTCGACACATCGATCACCGGCATGATCCTCGGCACCACCACCTGGCAAAAGGCGGTCGCGCGCATCGGTCAGAGCATCGTCGCCGAGGAAGTCGGCAACGCGCTCAAGATCGCCGAGAACTGGGCGGTGACCGAGCTGGTCAAGACCACGGCGACGCAGCAGGGCGCCGCCGCGCGCACCGCCGCCGAGCAAAGCGCCGGCGACGCCTCGCTGGCGTCGCTCGCGTTGAAGGCGATCAAGGCGATCACGACCGATGCGGCGCAGACCTTCGCCGGCGTCTTCGCCTTCCTCGCGCCCGAGATGGGCCCGGCCGCTGCGGCGCCGGCTGCGGCATCGGAAGCGACGGTGCTGGCAACGACCGGCGCGGTCGCGTCCGCCGCCGGCGGCCTATGGGACGTGCCCGGCACGATCCTGTCGGTGCTCCATCCGGAAGAAAGCGTCATTCCGGCGTCGGTTGCCAATCCGATGCGCGACTTCTTTTCCGGTGGCGTGTCGCCGGGCGGCGCCGGCGGTGACATCCACATCCACGGTCCGCTGGTCAGCGCCATCGACACGCAAACCGGCGCGCAGTTCCTCAAGACCAACATGCGCGCCATCGCCCGCGGTCTCGCGTTCGAGCTGCGCAACTTCAATTCCAGCCTGACGCCTTCCCTCGGCGGCTGACATGACCGAACCGGTATTTCCCGCGCTGGCTGGCCTCGGCTGGTCGGTAAAGCGCGCGCCCGTCTGGAAGACGCGCGCGCAGCAGGCGATCTCCGGCAAGGAGACGCGCCTCGCCGATTGGTCCTATCCCGCGTGGCAGTGGACGCTGACGTTCGATTTCCTGCGCGCCGATCC
>DASQHM010000047.1:0-10964 GCA_035632095.1 Candidatus Cybelea sp.
TTGCTGTCGGTCGGCGCCGGCGACAATGTGGTGCGGCTGGTGCCGCCGCTGATCGTTTCGGAAAAGGAAATCGCCCTCGGCATCGACATGCTCGACCGGGCTTGCACGGAACTGGCGCAATGAAATCCGCCGCCGCAAACGGCGACCTGCGGCACTTCCTCGACTTGCGCGAATTCGATCGCGGCACGTTGCGCGGCATCCTCGATCGCGCCGTCGCCATGAAGAAGGCGCGGCCGCCGCACGGCAAGGCGCGGCCCGATGTGGGCAAGCCGCTCGCGGGCAAGCTGCTGGTGATGATTTTCGACAAGCCCTCGACGCGCACGCGCGTGTCCTTCGACGTTGCCATGCGCCAGCTCGGCGGCGAGAGCATCGTGCTCAACGCCAACGAGATGCAGCTCGGACGCGGCGAATCGCCGGCCGACACCGCGCGCGTGCTGTCGCGCTATGCAGACGCCATCATGATCCGCACCACCCAGCCCGCGAAGATCAAGGAAATGGCGGCGGCGTCCGCCGTGCCGGTGATCAACGGCTTGACCAACGAAAGCCACCCCTGCCAGTTGATGGCGGACGTTATGACCTTCGAGGAGCATTGCGGGCCGATCGCCGGCAAGGTCGTGGCCTGGGTCGGCGACGGCAACAATATGGCGAGCACCTGGATTCAAGCCGCGGTCCGCTTCGACTTCGAGCTGCGCCTGGCATGTCCGGACGCGCTTAAGCCGCGCAAGCGCATGCTCGATTGGGCGCGCTCGGAAGGCGGGCGCATCACCCTGACCGACGACGCCGAAACCGCCGTCAAGGCGGCCGATTGCGTGGTGGCGGACGTGTGGGTTTCCATGGGTGACGATGCGGGCGACCGGCACAACCTGCTGAAGCCCTACCAGGTGAACCAGCGGCTCATGGCGCAGGCGAAGCGGGAGGCGGTCTTCATGCACTGCCTGCCTGCCCACCGCGGCGAGGAAGTCACCGCCGATGTGATTGATGGTCCCCAATCGGTGGTGGTGGACGAGGCGGAGAATCGTCTGCACGCGCAAAAGGGCATTTTGGCGTGGTGTCTGGCGGAATGAACGCCAATGACGACGAAGTCCAGGCCGTTACCGACAACCTGATCCAGCCGTTCCAGGTTGAGCGGGCCGGATTGCGCGGCCGCGCCGTGCGCCTCGGATCGGTGCTCGACGAAATCCTGCGGCGTCACGACTATCCGGATCCGGTGTCCGGCATGCTGGGCGAGGCGTTGACCTTGACCGCGGCGCTTGCGGCGGCATTGAAATTCGACGGCATTTTCACGCTGCAAACCAAAGGCAACGGTCCGATCTCGACCATGGTGGCTGACTTCCGCACCCCCGGATCGCTGCGCGGCTATGCGGGATTCGATGCGGCGGCCTTGGCCGCGCTGGAGACGGCGAGTCACATTCCGAGCGGCGCCGTGCCGCGCCTGCTCGGCGCCGGCTATCTCGCCTTCACGGTCGACCAAGGCGCCGATACGGAGCGCTATCAGGGCATTGTCGACCTCGCCGGCGCCACGCTCGCCGATTGCGCGCACAATTATTTCCACCAATCGGAACAGCTCGAAGCCGGCATCCGCCTGGCGGTTCGCCGCGTACCCGACCGGGACGGCGTGCTGCGCTGGCGCGGCGGCGGCCTCATGCTGCAGCGATTTCCCGGCGAAGGGCCGATCGGCCAGCGCGCGGAAGAGGCCGACGATACATGGCGCCGCGCGCTCATGCTGATGGGCAGCGCGCGCGACGACGAGCTTGTCGATACGAACATCAGCACCAACGATCTGCTGTACCGGCTGTTCCATGAAGACGGCGTGCGCGTTTGGCAACCGCATCCGCTGGCGGCGGCATGCCGGTGCTCGCGCGAGCGGGTCTATTCGGTGCTGCGCTCGTTTCCGGGCGAGGAAATCGCCGATATGGTGGTCAACGGCCGAATCGAGGCGCGCTGCGAATTCTGCAACTCGCTCTATACGTTCGACCTGGGCGAGCTGCTGCCGGAGTCCGCGTGAACGGCGGCGCAATTCCGCCGCCATGAATTTGCCACCTTCCCCGCTTAACCCGCGACGTACCGGCTCGAAGGCGATGGAGGCGACAATGACGCGGCATAGCTTGCGGGTTGCGCTTGGAGCGGCGCTCGTGACGGCGGCATTGGCCGCGTGTCACACCGACCTGCCGCCGCCTCCGGTATATCCCGAGATTACCTTCGCCAATGAACCGAAGATCCGCCTCGACGTCGCCGCCATTCAGGTCGACGACCAGTATTTCCCGCCGCTGAAGCCGCCCAATGTCGATCACGAATTTCCGGTACGCATTGCCGCCGTCGCCGAGCGTTGGGCACAGGACCGCCTGCAGGCCGTCGGCACGCGCGGCACCGCTCGCGTCGTGATCAAGGACGCCTCGGCGGTCGCGACCAACTTGAAAAAGAGCAGCGGGCTCAGCAGCGTCTTCACCAACGAACAGTCGGTCCGCTATGACACGCAGGTGAGCATGCTAGTGGAAATCCTCGACCAGCGCGGCGGTCAGCTTGCGGCCGCCACGGCAAGCGCCGCGCGCACGCGTTCGGTGCCCGAGGACATCACCCTCAATCAGCGCGACAAGGTCTGGTTCGAAATGACCGAACAGCTTATGCGCGACGAAGACGCGGCGCTGACGAAAAACGTGCTCACCTATATGCGTTCCTATATTCGCTGACCGTTTCGGCTCGGCTCTGGCACGATGGAGGATGCGCATGATGGCGAATTCCGCGGCTTTTCGTGCAATGGCATTGCGTTTTGCGGCGTGGCTCGGAGTGCTTGGCGTGGCCGCATTGCTCGCCGCTTGCGCCGAGTTCGGCCCTCCCAGGACCTTGAAAGTCGGCGCCGGACAGGAATACGCAACGCCAAGCGCCGCGGCGCGCGCCGCGCGCGATGGTGACACCGTCGAAATCGAGCCGGGCGAATACGTAGACTGCGCCGTTTGGCAGCAGGACGACCTGACCATCGTCGGTCTGGGCACGGGCGCCACGCTTTCCGACAAGAGCTGTCAGGGCAAGGGCATCTTCGTCATCTACGGCAGCGACGTCACGATCCGCAATATCACCTTCGCGCGCGCCCGTGTCGCGGATCACAACGGCGCCGGCATCCGCGCGCAAGGCCAGAACCTGACCGTCGAGCACAGCCGCTTCATCGACAACGAGGACGGCATTCTCGCCTCATCCGCGTCAGGCAGCACCATTCGCATCGTGGACAGCGAGTTCACCGGCAACGGCGTCTGCGCCGACGAATGCGCGCACGGCATCTACGTCAACAGGGTGGCGCTGCTGCATATCGAGCATTCGAAGTTCTTTGGAACCAAGGAAGGCCATCACATTAAGTCGCGGGCGTACCGCACGGAGCTGATCGGCAACGACATCAGGGACGGCGACAAGGGCAACTCGAGCTATCTGGTCGACGTTCCGAACGGCGGAGCGCTGATCATGGAGGACAACACGCTGGAAAAAGGCCCGAACGCCGACAATCAGACCTCCGCCATCACCATCGGCGCCGAGAACGCATCGAACCCGGCCGGCGAAATGATCATCCGGAACAATCGGTTCACCAACGACATGGCGAAGCAAACCATCTTCGTGCGCAATATGACGCCGGGCGAGGCGGTATTGATCGGGAACCGGCTGCAGGGCCAGGTCGTTCCCCTGACCGGCAAAGGCACCGTGCAATAGCGGGCCGGAGGCTTACTCCGCCAGCCGCCGCATCAGCCGCCGCATGAAGCCGACGCAGGCCTCGACCTGCTCGAGTTCGATGAACTCGTTCGGTTTGTGCGCTTCGCGGATGTTGCCGGGCCCGCAAATGATCGTCGGCACGCCGGCGGTCTGGAACAGTCCCGCCTCCGTGGCATAAGACGCCGCATGCGTGCTGTTGCTGCCGGCAAGCGCATGCGCCAAGACTTCGGCCGGTGAGCCGGGATCGGGGCGGAGCGGCACGACCGAATGCCGCTTGTCGATGACGATGTCGGCGCCGGGATGAATCTTGCGGAGCCGCGGCAGCACGTCGCGTTCGGCAAACCGCCGCAGGCGCTCGATGACTTCGTTGTCGTCCTGTCCCGGCAGCATGCGGCAATCCCAGCGGAACACGCACTGCCGCGGGATGATGTTCCGCGCCGTGCCGCCCTGGATCATGCCGACGCTGATGGTGCTGTAGGGCGGGTCGAACCGCTCGGCGTTCGGCACCTTCCGTGCCTTGAAATCGTCGCCGATGCGTGCCAACTCGCCCATCAGTTCGGCCGCAACCATAATTGCGTTCACGCCCATATGGGTGGCCGAGGAATGCGCCTCGAAGCCGGTCACGGTGGTGTCGACGGCGACGATGGATTTGTGCGCATCGACAACCTGCATCTCCGTCGGCTCGCCGACGATGCAGAGCTCGGGCCTGGGACCGTTCTTCACGAAATGCTCGATGATGCCCGGGGCGCCGAGGCAGCCGACCTCTTCGTCATAGGACAACGCCAGATGGACCGGCCGTTTCAGCCGGGCCGCGAGGAATTCCGGGAGCAGCGCCAAGGCCACCGCCGAAAAGCTCTTCATGTCGGACGTGCCGCGTCCGTAGAGCCGCGAGCCGCGGCGCGTGACGACGAAAGGATCGGTGTGCCACTCCTGTCCGTCGACCGGCACCACGTCCGTATGGCCGGAGAGCACCACGCCGCCCAGGCCCCGCGGGCCGATGGTGGCGTAGAGGTTGGCCTTGCTTCCGTCGGCATTCGGAATAAGCGTCGATGCGACGCCGTGTTCGCGCAGGTAGTCGGCTACGAAGTGGATCAGTTTGAGATTGGAATCGCGGCTCGTCGTGTCGAACCCGACGAGACGCTCGATCATTTCGACTGGGGTATAGGCTTTAGGGGGCATACGGATCCACGGGAAATGACTGCGCGGCCCGGCGCCCCGGATTAACGCAGAGGTCAGCCGCCGATGGCCGGATTGCCGATCATGGCAAGGAATTCACGCCGCGTCATGGGATCCTCGCGGAACGCGCCCAGCATCCGGCTGGTGATCATGGTGACGCCGGATTTGTGGACGCCGCGCGTGGTCATGCATTCGTGCGCCGCCTCGACCACCACGGCCACGCCGCGCGGCTGCAGCACCGTATGGATCGTGTTGGCGATCTGCGCGGTCAGCTTTTCCTGAATCTGCAGGCGTTTCGCATAGACTTCGACGACCCGCGCCAGCTTCGAGATGCCGACCACGCGGCGGTCGGGCAGGTAACCCACATGGGCGCGGCCGATGATCGGCACCATGTGATGCTCGCAATGGCTCTCAAGCCGGATATCGCGTAAGACCACCATCTCGTCGTAGCCGTCCACCTCCTCGAAGGTGCGCTTCAGGATCTCCAGCGGATCCTCGGCATAACCCGAGAAGAATTCCTCATAGGCGCGCGCCACGCGATCGGGCGTCCCGGACAGGCCTTCGCGGGCCGGATCGTCGCCGGCCCAGCGGATCAGGGTTCGCACGGCGGCTTCCGCTTCGGCGCGGCTCGGGCGCTCGACGGCGGGAACAACGTCATGGGCGGGACGAAATTTGACCGGACCTGAGCTCACGGAACCATCTCCTTTTTCACAAGCCTATCGCCAACGGCATTGTTACGTCGCCGGAGGCAAAAAAGATCACTCGGCTCAATTCAATCGGCGCCCGGCTTGCGGGCTGTCGAGGGAGAAAGCGGGAATCGCCGCGTCGAAGCTCTCGCCGTCGCGCGTCTCCATGCGATAGGAGCCCTCCATGATGCCGGACGGGGTCGAGAGCGGAGTGCCGCTGGTGTATTCGAACGCCTGACCGGGCTCAAGGACCGGCTGCTCGCCGATGACCCCCGGCCCGCGCACTTCGAGAACGCGCCCGAGAGCGTCGGTGATGTGCCAATGACGCGAGCGCAGGCGAACCGTTTCGTGGCCGTGGTTCTCGATCCGCACTTCATATGCCCACATATATCGGTCGTCCGAGGGCGAAGAGCGATCGGCCAGATAGGTTGGCTTGACGGTGACGACAATCGATCGCGTGGTCTTCTGATACATGGGCGAAATTGCAGTCCGGATGGGCTCGTGTCCGCGGCGGCTTCAAGCTGCCCCCAGTCTTCGCAGGAACAGCTAAAAAATGCATGGAACAATATCGTGCGCACGGTATCGAGTGTCCAGCCAGGGAGCACACGGTCAGAGCTCAATCGGATACGTATCTGGATACCCCAAACGATTCACAGCCGTTGCACAATTGTCACGTATGTCGGATTTCCTAACGTAGCGCTGTGATTTTTGAGAGCATATCTTTGTTCCATCTCGACAAATTGTCCGATGCGCGGCATGGTTCGGCAATTGGGCGGGCCCACAGGGCTCGGCCCGATGCGTCGACCGCACGTGATCGATGCAAACAAAATCCTGCAAACGCTGCATAGGCACGGCCATGACTCGATTGAAAACCCGTCTTTTGCTTGCAACCGCGATCTCCGTGATGCCAGCACTCGCGTTCGCCGACGACGTGCCCGGCGCGCGTCAAGGTTGGTACGCCTCGCTCGGCGGCGGCCTGAACATCTTGCGCAACTCCGATGTGAAGGGTGGCGGCTTCGAGACGACGGCGAAATTCAGCAACGGCTACGTCGTGCCCGCCGCCATCGGCTACAGCTGGGGCCACCTGCGGGCTGAAATCGAGGGCGGCTATCGCCGGAACTCGCTCGACACGCTCAACCCGGGCGGCAGCGCCAGCGGCCACGCCTCGTCGCTCGACGGCATGGTCAACGGCTATTACGACATTCTGCCCGACAACCGCATCGATCCCTATATCGGCGCCGGTATCGGCGTCGCGCGGGTGAAGGCATCCGATGTGGCCGGCGCGAACGGCCGGACGATCCTGAGCGATTCCGACACCAAGTTCGCCTACCAGGGCATCGCTGGTGCGCGCTATCTCGTCGCGCCGCAATGGGACCTCGGTGCCGAGTATCGGTATTTCGCGACGACCACGCCGCACATGACGACCACGGCGGCGACGGCGCCGGCGAATGTCGGCGTCGAAACGCCTTATCGCAACCATTCGATCCTGCTCAATCTGACCTATCACTTCGCCCGTCCGGCTCCCGCGCCGATGGCGGCGCCGGCACCGGCCGCGACCACGGCACCGCCGCCTCCGCCACCTCCACCGCCGGCCCAGGCGATGCCCAACGTCTATCTGGTGTTCTTCGCCTTCGATAAGTCGGACATCAGCCCGGTCGCCGCACAAGTGCTCGACCGCGCCGTCGCCGACTTCAAGCGAAGCGGCCAGGTCAAATTCCTGGTACAGGGCTACACCGACTTGTCGGGTTCTGTGGCTTACAACGAAGGGCTTTCGGAGCGCCGCGCCGATGCGGTCCAAGCCTACCTGCTCGCTCATGGCGTGACCAAGGCGCAGATCACCACCGAGTGGTTCGGCAAGAAGAACCCGCGCGTTCCGACGGCCGATGGCGTGCGCAATCAGGAAAACCGCCGCGCCGAGATCTACCTGAAGAAGTAAGCATCCCGATCGCTTTACCGCTTGCGGCCGCCTCTTGACGGGGGCGGCCGCAAGTGTTTCGGCGGCGCCCTAGGCGGCGAGTGCCTGCTCCAGGTCGGCCAGAATGTCGGCGGGATCTTCCAGGCCCACGGACAGGCGGAGCAGGCCGTCGGATATGCCAAGCTCCGCGCGGCCCTCGGGCGAAAGCCGCTGATGGGTCGTGGTCGCCGGATGGGTAATCAGGCTTTTGGCGTCGCCGAGGTTATTCGAGATATCGACCAGCCGCAACGCGTCGAGGAAGCGGAACGCGCGCGCCTTGCCGCCGCCGAGTTCGAAAGCGACGATGCTGCCGGGACCGCTCATCTGCTTTTGCGCCAGCGCGTATTGCGGATGGTCCTTGCGCCCGGGAAACAGCACGCGGGTCACGTCGCGCGCGGTGCCGAGGAATTCCGCAACCCGCGCCGCGTTTTCGCAATGCTGGCGCACGCGCAAATCCAGTGTCTCCAGGCCCTTGAACAACACCCAGGCGTTGAACGGACTGAGCGACGGACCGGTGTGCCGCAGGATCGGCGCCAAAAGCTCGTCGGCGAACTTCTTGTCGGAGAGGATGACGCCGCCGAGGCAGCGGCCTTGCCCGTCGATGTGCTTGGTCGCCGAGTAGACCACCACGTCGGCGCCGAACTCCAAGGGCTTTTGCAACAAGGGCGTGGCGAAGACGTTGTCGACCACGACCCGCGCGCCGGCGGCATGCGAAAGATCGGCGACGGCCTTGAGATCGATCATCTCCAAAGTCGGATTTGATGGCGTTTCGAGGAAGACGCATTTGGCGCCGGGCTTGAGTGCTTCGCGCCATTGGCCGAGGTCGCGGCCGTCGACGAGCGTGGAGCGGATGCCGAATCGCGGCAGCAATTCCTCGACGATGTAGCGGCACGATCCAAATAGTGCCCGCGACGCGACCACACGGTCGCCGGCTCTCAGTTGGCAGATCAGCGCCGCGTGCACCGCCGCCATGCCGCTCGCGACCGCGCGGGCGATCTCGGCGCCCTCCAGCAACGCCATGCGTTCCTCGAACATGGCGACCGTGGGATTGCCGTAGCGGCTGTAGACGAAGCCCGGCTCCTCGTTCTTGAAGCGGCGCTCGGCCGCGCCTGCGCTCTCGTAGACAAAGCCCGAGGTGAGAAACATGGCCTCGGCGGTTTCGCCGTGGGCGCTGCGCACCGTGCCGCCGCGCACAAGCTTTGTGCGAGCTCGCCAGGTCGATGCACTTGCGGAAGACTTGGATCGCTGGTCGCTCATCGTTCGCTCCTTGGCCCCCGAGCTCTGGCTGATACGGCGGCAAAAACACAAAGCCCCGGCGCTTGCAAATAAGGCCAGGGCTCGCGAACGATCCCGACCTTTTAGCGATTGTTTAACGTGGTCGCAAGCCGGTCGGCTCAAATCACCACGGAGCGAACTCTTACAGCGCGGCCGCCCGCTCGTCAAGCGCGCGTCGCGGGGCGGCGTCTCCAATCGCGGCCAATACCGAGATTTCTGGCATACTCCCGCGCATTGCTTGCGGAGGAAGGCCAGCGCATGTCGCGGGTTCCGATGATCGGCACGGAGGGCTATGCGGAAGAAGCGGATGCGCTGGTCAAACAATACGAGAGCATCTCCTTTGCCGACGTTCATAGACAGGTTCTTCACCTGATCCCGGCCGCTCCCGGAAGGGTCTTGGACATCGGTTCGGGAACCGGGCGCGATGCGGCAGCGCTTGCTGCCATGGGGTACGCGGTGGTGGCCGTCGAGCCGACGGCCGAATTGCGCACGCGGGCGGCGGCCCTGCATCCCTCGCCGCGCATCGAATGGCTGGACGACGGCCTGCCGAATTTGAGCCGCCTCGCGCTGCGCGGCGAGAGCTTCGACGTGGTCATGCTCATGGCCGTCTGGATGCATCTCGACGCGGAGCAGCGCCGGCGAGCCATGCCGCGCGTTGCGGGCTTGGTGCGACAGGGCGGCGTCATGATCCTCACCCTTCGTCACGGGCCGGTTCCGCCGGGCAGGCGCATGTTCGAGGTCACGGCGACGGAGATAATTCCGCTCGCCGAGGCGGAAGGCTTGCGCCTGGCGTTGAGGATCGAAAACCAGCCCGACTTCTTCGGGCGCACGGACGTGAGTTGGACGCGGGTGGCATTTTCGAAAGTGTAGCAAGCGGTGCGGCCAGGCGGTCGGCGTGCCGGCCTTTGCGGAAATTCAGGCTGAGACTCTAGCCGCCGCAGTTTCCACTTTGCTCGCCGGCCTGCGCCAATGCCATGTGGCTGGTTGGAGCGCCCGCCCTTTGGCGGCCTTCTCCGCCGGAGGCAGAATATCGTCGTTGTCCCAGAGACCGGTCTCGATCGCCCGCCAATATTCCCCAGGCAGGCCGGCGCCACGCATCTTCGCCGCAGCGGCGCGATGATCGTAGTCGAGCGCGTGCAACGTGATTTCGACGCCGCCCGGCTCCGGCGCCAGGGTCGAATACCAGACGCGCGGCGTGCCATCGTTGGCCGGCATGCCGATGACGCCCGCATTGTGCCACAAGCGCCCGGCGATGGTCCGCGTGAACGGCAGGCCGCAATGGCCGCCGATGACGGCATCGGTTCCAGCCGCGTCGAATTCCGCGAGAAACTCCGCATCGCCGGTGGAGGCGTAGACGAAGCGGTTGATGCGGGACAGGCTGCCGTGAACGACCGCGAACGTGGCGCCGCCGAGGCTGAAGTCGATCCGCCGCGGCAAGGCCGCCATCCAGCGTCGCGCCTCCGGCGTCAGGTGCGCGTCGGCATAGGCGTACCACGCGGCCGACAGGCGATCGCAGATGCTGCCAGGCGCGAAGCCGCAACCGCAATCCTCGGCGCCGACGCCAAGCGATTCTTCGCAATTGCCCATCACCACGCGAACCCCGGCGGCGCGAATTGCGGCGGCCGTCGCCTCAGGATCGGCGGCATAGGCGACCACGTCGCCGGTGCAGATGGTACGCTCCGGCGGGATGCCCTTCCGCGCGGCTTCGGCCAAAAGCGCGCGCGTCGCTTCGAGATTGCTGTACGGGCCGCCGAAGACAAGGGTCGGACCGGAGAGGCGGCCGAGGTTCGCGACCGGCGCAGTCACGTCGCGGGGGCAACGCTGCACGAACCGCCGCCGAGCACGCAGAACTTGGCGCAATGGGGATGGTTGAGCTTGACCGCGCCGGACGCTTCGACCAGCGTGCGGCCGAGCTCGAATTGCGGATCGTAAGGCAGGAGCGTGCAGGCGAGCACCGCCGGCGCCTCGGCGCCCTTCCGCTTCACCACCATGCGCGAGGACGCGCACATCATCGCATCCGGGCTCCTGTGTAGAATGCTCCAACAGGCCTCGGTGATCTCGGGCACGTCGGCTTCCGCGTCCATCTCGGGGAACAGCACCAGCGCTTGCGGATCGCCGGCGTCGACCGGCACACTCCGCTCGGCGAAAAGACGCGCGAAGCCGGCGCGGAGCCGCGCTTC
>DASQHM010000048.1:0-35514 GCA_035632095.1 Candidatus Cybelea sp.
CCGCGCCACGGCGTTGGCGCTTCTGAAGGATGGTTACGCGGTTGCGATCGCCGGGCGCCGCAAGGAGGCGCTCGACGCCACGGTCAAGGCCGCGCCGCCCGGCGCGCGCGTCCTGGCCGTGCCGACCGATGTGGGCGATCCCGCCTCGGTCAAAGCGCTGTTCGCCAAAACCAAGGATGCGTTCCAACGGCTCGACCTGCTGTTCAACAACGCCGGCACGGGCGCGCCGCCGGTGCCCCTTGAGGACCTCACTCCCGAGCAGTGGAAGACGGTGGTCGACGCCAACCTCAACGGCGCGTTCTTTTGCATCCAGGAAGCCTTCAAGATCATGAAGGCGCAACAGCCGCGGGGCGGGCGCATCATCAACAACGGATCGATCTCGGCCCATGCGCCGCGGCCGAATTCGGCGCCCTATACCTCGACCAAGCACGCCATAACCGGGCTGACCAAGGCCGCCTCGCTCGACGGCCGCAAATACGACATCGCCTGCGGCCAGATCGATATCGGCAATGCGGCCACGGAAATGACCGCGCGCATGAAGGCGGGCGTGCCGCAAGCCAACGGCAGCGTCGAGATCGAGCCCACCATGGATGTGCAGCACGTCGCCAACGCCATCGTGCACATGGCGAGCCTGCCGCTCGACGCCAACGTGCTGTTCATGACCGTGATGGCGAACAAGATGCCGTTCGTCGGCCGCGGCTGAGCGGCCGATCTAGCCGTTCAGGCTGAGACCGCCGTCGACCGCTATGGTCTGGCCAGTGACGAAACGCGCGAGGTCGGAGGCAAGGAACAGCGCCGCTCCCGCCATGTCCTCGGGCGTGCCCCAGCGTCCCATGGGGGTGCGCGCCAATATCGCCGCGTCGATCTCCGGATTGTCCTTGGACACGCGGGTCAGCTTGGTTTCCACGTAGCCCGGCGCAATGCCGTTGACCCGGATGCCGTCGCGCGCCCACGCCACCGCCAGCGTCTTGGTGAGCTGCACCACCCCGCCCTTGCTGGCGCCGTAAGCCGGATTGCCGCGCGTGGCGTGGTAGGCGGCGAGCGAGGCGATATTGATGATGCAGCCCTTGGCGGCGCGCAATTTGCCGTGGAACTGCGTGCAGCAATGCATAAGGCCGTTCAGGTTGAGCGCCACGATGCGGCTGAACGTCTCGATCTCGAACTCCTTGCGCTTATAGGCGACCGACGCGGCGCTGTTCACCAGCACGTCGCAGGCATGAACCGATTCGGCGAAGGCCCGGGTCGCGACCGCATCGGTGATGTCGAGCGTATGATAGGTGATGCCGCGCAGCGCCTCGCCGTAATCGCCGGCGTTTGCGCTGGTGCCGGTCGCGGTCACGTGGGCGCCGGCGTCGCGGAAGGCGCGGGCGATGCCGTTGCCGATGCCGCTCGAGCCGCCGACGACGACCACGTGCTCGCCCGTGAAATCGAGACTCATGCGCTTTGCCTCCCCGCGCCGATCACTGGATGAACTTGCCGGATTTGTCGAAAAAGGAATAAGGGCCGGCGTAATCGCCGATCACCGCGTTGTGGGTGACGAGGCCCGTGTCCTTGCGCCAGAGGTGCAGGTGAAAGCCCGGCGGTTCGAGCATGAACGCGCCGTTCGGCGTCGCGGTCAGGTCGAGGGTCAATTGATGGGCGCTCGACGGCGCGATGGAGGCAACGGTGCCGTGAAAGCGCACCTGGATGGAGCGATGCACGTGGCCGCACAGCAGGCGCTCCACCTGCGGGTGCCGCGCGATCACGGCGCCGAGGCGCTCGGGCTGCTTCAAGGCGTACATGTCCATGAAGGCGATGCCGGTGGCGAAGGGCGGATGATGCATGAAGACGACGGTCGGGCGATCCGGTTGCTCGGAAAGGCGGTCGTCGAGCCAGGCCAGTCGCGCGTCGCAAAGCTCGCCGTGCGGGCGGCGCGGCACCACCGTGTCGATGCCGATCAGGCGCACGGGCCAATTCTCGATCGTGTACTGCAAGAACTCGCCGTCGGCCGGAAAATAACCGGCGTCCCCGAACGCCGTGCGCAGCGCGCCGCGCTCGTCGTGATTGCCGGGAATGAGATAGACCGGGATGGTCAGGGGCGCCAGAATCGCCTTCAGGCGGGCATATTCCTCTGCCGTGCCGTTGTCCACGAGGTCGCCGGTGATCAAGACCACGTCGGGCTTCGGCCGCGCCGCCTCCACCGCGGCGATGCAGCGGCTCAGGGCCGGCGCGGTATCGACGGTGTCGAAGGCCAACCTTCCCTCGGCCTTGATATGCGTGTCGGTGATCTGGGCGATCAACATGGCGTGCCTCCGATGCGCGTGTCAGCCTAGCATAGCTGCGCCGTATGACGCTTGGGCTTGCCAGCCGCCGGTCGGCAGGTAAGCTCGCGTCGAGAGGACCGGGAGGATATCGTGCAGCATGCCGTTCAAGTCGATCTGATCCGACGCATCTTCGGCTTTGTCGAAGCTGGAACGCGGCAGATGGTGGCGCGCGAGGCGGAGATCCCGGTCACGCAATACCTGGCGCCGGATCGCTACCGGCGCGAGGTCGAGACCTGCTTTCGCCGCTACCCGCTCCTTGTCGCCCATGCCTCGCAGCTTCGCCGGCCGGGCGACTTCGTCACCCACAGCTTGAGCGGCGTGCCGATCCTGCTGGTCAGGAACGGTCAGGGGCGCTTAAACGCCTTCATCAATCTCTGCCGGCATCGCGGCAGCACGGTGGAGCCCGCCGCCTGCGGCGCCGGAAGGCGGACCTTCGTCTGTCCGTATCACGCCTGGACTTATGATCCCGACGGCAGGCTCATCGGCATTCCCGATGCCGACGGTTTCGCCGGCGTCGACAAGTCGGTGCGCGGCCTGGTGCCATTGCCGGTGGCCGAGCGGCACGGCTATGTCTGGGTGCGGCCCTCGCCGGGCGAAGCGTTCGACATCGACGATTTCCTCGGTCCGGTGGGCGACGACCTCGGCGGCTTCGACGTCACCGACCATGTGCATTACGAAACCCGGGTGATCGAAGCACGCATCAACTGGAAATTGATGGTCGATACGTTCCTGGAG
Source organism: Candidatus Cybelea sp. (assembly GCA_035632095.1). Taxonomy (GTDB): domain Bacteria; phylum Pseudomonadota; class Alphaproteobacteria; order Ferrovibrionales; family Ferrovibrionaceae; genus DASQHM01. Next base: position 3,039 of record DASQHM010000048.1, read on the forward strand.
ACCTATCACTTCCAGTTCGCCCACACCAAAAGCGTCGGCCCGCTGTTCCTGCCGAATGCCATGACGCATGAGCCGTTCGGCCGGCACGCGCGCATGCTGACGCCGAAGCGGAGCATGCTGGACTTGAAAGCCGCCGATCCGCGCACATGGCGCATTCGTGAGCATGCGCTCGTGCTCTATCACGTGTTCCCGAACACCGTGGTGGTCTATGTGGCGGATCACGCCGTGGTCTTCGCCACCTGGCCGCTCGCTCTCGACCGGTCGCGCCTCGATGTCAGCTTCTATATTCCGAAGCCCGTGAGCACGCCGGACGAACACGCCCATTGGAAGGCCAACGCCGACATCGTGTGCCAGGCCTTGGCCGAGGATTTCGCCATCGGCGAGTCCATGCAGGCGGGATTCGGCTCCGGCGCCAACCGCGAACTGGTGATCGGACGCTACGAGATGGGCATTCCGCCGTTTCACGCCCATGTGGATGCGGAGTTGGCGCGGAACGTTGCCTAGGATATTCGGTCAATCGTCCACGTAGTGCGGTTCGGGCCGCGAGCGGAGCTCTTCGTAGTGGACGAGTTCGGGCGGGCCGAGGTCGCACGGCTTGCCATCGCGAAACGCCCATTCGCCGCGGTCGCAATCGGCAGCGCGGACATAGCCGTTCAAATAGAACCGCCGTTCGCCGGACGTGATATTCGGGCCGGAGCCGTGGACCGTGAACGTGTTCCAGAGCGCCACGTCGCCGGGCGCCAGATCAAGATCGACCAGTTTGCTCGGATCGAGATTGAGATCGAGCAGCTGATGTTCCGAAGCCGCGGTATCGGCCACCCGGCGATGGCCGGCGAAACTCAGTTCGCCGAGCGTCTGGCTGCAGGGAAGGATGCGCATGGCGCCGCTCGCGCGCGAATGGGCATCCACCGCGATGCCGGTTTGCACGTATGAGCCGATCAGGTTGCGGTATGCCGCGCGTGGCCGGCGGAAGCGCACGTCCTGATGAAAGGCGAAATCCACCATGGCCGCGCCCGGCGGCTTCCAGTGCAGCTGATTGATGATCTGCTTGATGTCGCGCCCGATCAGCGGCTCGAGAATGTCGAACATGCGCGGATCGTTGCGGAACCGGTGCAAGACGGGATCGTGATACGACGGCCATTGCGCCAGGCGAACGATGAGTCCGAGCGCCGCGTCGCGCGCCAGCCGGTAATGCAGATTGCCGTGGCGGAAGCTGCGGCCATGCGCCAATCCGGTCGCATATTCGCGGTCGAAGGCGGCGGCCATGGCGGCGATTTCGGCCTTGTCGAATACGCCCCGCACCACCGCGTAGCCGCGCTCGCGGTATTCGGCAACATGGCGACTCGGGGCTCCAACCGGCATCGGCGCGCACGGTAGTCCAGCGCCGAATCCGGCGCAATCGCGACGCGAAAGCCGGTTGGTAGCAGTCGGGGTCATATGCTGCTAACGCCTTGGAACGCAACATGATTATTGAAGATTTAAGACTCAAGTGGGCAAGATGGGAGGGTCGTGCCCGTGGTCAGGAGAAGGCAAAGGCATGAGCGATCTGGCGCTGCAACTGAAAGACTATCGCCTCACCACGGCGGAGATCCTCTACCGCTTGCCGGATCATCCGAGCTTGCTGCAAAGCTATACATGGCAAGATCTTGATATTTCGCCGGATTTCCCGGTGCTCAAACGCTTCCTGGAGTTTTGGGAACGCAGTATCGACGGCAAGCTGCACTCGGTCAGGGTGGCGAGCTGCAAGCTGGTGCGTCCGGCGCGGCTGATACACGCGTCCGCCGAATTCCGCCTGCACTGACGCGCCGCCGTCCGAAGGCTCGCTTGACGGAACCCGGCCGCGGCGTCAAACAGAGGCCCCAACGCCCCTTGCGGTCCGGACATGCGCATCAGCGACACCGCTTTGCCTGAAATCAAGCTGCTGCAGCCGGCCCGCCACAAGGACGATCGCGGCTGGTTCATGGAATCCTGGAATCGCAAGGCACTGGCCGCGCACGGCATCACCGCCGACTTCGTGCAAGACAATGTCGCGCTGTCCAACGCCAAGGGCACCGTGCGCGGTCTGCACTTTCAGTTGCCGCCGCATGCCCAGGGCAAGCTGGTCCGCGCAGCCCAGGGCGCCATCTTCGACGTCGCCGTGGACGTGCGGCGCGGTTCGCCGCGTTACGGCCGCCACGCTTCTGCGACGCTCACGGCCGAAGGCGGCGAAATGCTTTGGGTGCCGGCAGGCTTCGCCCACGGCTATTGCACCCTGACCGATCGTGCCGAAGTGGCGTACAAGGTGACCGACTATTACGCACCGTCGGCCGAGCGCGGCATTCGCTGGAACGACGCGGTACTGGCGATTTCCTGGCCCGTCACGGAGCGCGATGCGGTCGTCGGCGAGCGCGACGCGGCTCTGCCGGCGTTCCAGAACCTGGCCGAGACCTTTGTCTATGGGGCATCGTCGTGACGGCGCTGGTCACGGGTGCGGCGGGCTTCATCGGTTCGGCGCTGGTGCGCGCGTTGATCGGCGCCGGTGAACGGGTCGTCAGCCTCGACAAACTCACCTACGCCGGCAATCTGGACAATCTTGCGGCGGTCATGAAGAACCCGCTGCATCGCTTCGTGCAGGCGGACGTGGTGGATCGTGCAGCGCTCGCCGCCGTCTTCGCCGAGTCCAAGCCGGTCACGGTCTATCACCTGGCGGCGGAGAGCCACGTGGACCGTTCCATCGACGGCCCGGCCGAATTCGTGCGCACCAATGTGGAAGGAACCGCCGCGCTGCTCGATGCGGCGTTGGCGCATTGGCGCGCCATGTCCGAGCCGGCGCGGCAATCCTTCCGGTATTTGCAGGTTTCGACCGACGAGGTCTATGGCGAACTCGGCGCCCACGGCGCCTTCGACGAGACCAGCCCCTACCGGCCGAGCTCGCCCTATGCCGCCAGCAAGGCGGCGGCGGATCATCTGGCGCGGGCCTGGCTCCGCACCTACGGATTGCCGGTCATCGTCACCAATTGCTCGAACAATTACGGGCCGTATCAGTTTCCCGAGAAGCTGGTGCCGCTCATGGTGCTGAACGGACTCGAGGGCAAGGCGCTGCCGGTCTACGGCAAGGGCGAGCAGTTACGCGACTGGCTGCATGTGGACGATCACGCCGCGGCGCTGCGCGTCGTCGCGGAGCGTGGACGCATTGGCGAGACGTACCTGGTCGGTGCCCGGAACGAACGGCGAAATATCGATCTGGTGCAGGCCATTTGCGCCGCCCTCGACCGGCAGCATCCGGCGGGCGCGCCGCATCACCGCCTGATCGCCTTCGTCGCCGACCGGCCGGGCCATGATGCACGCTACGCCATCGATCCGGCCAAGATCGAGCGCGAACTGGGATGGCATGCGCGCGTTGCCTTCGAAACCGGCTTGAGCGAAACCGTCGCCTGGTATGTCGCAAACCGCGACTGGTGCAAACGGACCCATTCGGCTTATGGCCGCGAGCGCCTCGGTCTGACGCCGGGCGACGCCAAGGGGAGCAGGGCGGCGCGATGAAGGGCATCATTCTCGCCGGCGGCACCGGCAGCCGCATGCACCCGCTCACCACCGTGGTGAGCAAGCAGCTGCTCCCCGTCTACGATAAGCCAATGATCTACTATCCGCTGTCGACCCTGATGTTGGCCGGCATCCGCGACATTCTGGTCATCACGACGCCCCATGAGCAGCCGTTGTTCCGCGCCTTGCTCGGTGACGGCAGCCAATGGGGCCTTGCGCTGACTTACGCCGCCCAGCCGTCGCCGCGCGGCATTGCGGAAGCCTTCACCATCGGCCGCCAATTCATCGCCGGCGGTCCCTGCGCGCTCGTTCTCGGCGACAATATCTTCTACGGCCAGGGATTCACCGGCACTCTGAAACGTGCCGCGGCCTTCACCGGCGGCGCCGTGGTCTTCGCCTATCTCGTCGCCGATCCAGAGCGCTATGGCGTGGTCGAGTTCGACGGCGACGGCCGCGCCACGGCGATCGTGGAAAAACCGAAGGCGCCGCGCTCGTCCTATGCGGTGACCGGACTCTACTTCTATGACGGCGAGGTCAGCGACGTTGCCGCAACTCTGAAGCCTTCGGCGCGGGGTGAACTCGAAATCACCGACATCAACAATCACTACCTGAAGCGCGGCACGCTTCGGGTCGAGCGCTTGGGCCGCGGCTTCGCCTGGCTCGACACCGGCACGCCCGAGAGCCTGCTCCGCGCCGCCGAATTCATCGAGGCGGTGGAGCAGCGGCAGGGCCTAAAGATTGCGGCGCCCGAAGAAGTCGCCTGGCGGCTCGGCTACATCGATGACGCAGGCCTCGCCCGCCTGGCCGAAGCCATGAAGCACAGCGCCTACGGCCAGTATCTGCTGCGGGTTCTGCAGGATCCGTGAAGCGCGCACGTTGCATCGGTTAACGTGGCGGTAACCGTTGCGAGGCGAGGATGCGGCCGGTGCATTCCTCGACCGAACCGGACCCTATGCGCAAAGAACCGACCCTTCGCTCGAACAACGTTCGCGTCGCCAATCCGGCCCGCCCGCTCGCCGTCGTGACCGGCGGCGCCGGCTTCATCGGCAGCCACATGGTGGACCTCTTGGTCGAGCGCGGCTTCCGGGTGCATGTCATCGACAGCCTGGTCGGCGGCCGCGAGGCCAATCTCGCGCACCATCGCCACAATTCCGACGTGGTGCTCGATCTCCGCGACGTCCGCAAATTGAAGCCGGCGGACAAATTGTTCGCCGGCGCGCGCTATGTGTTCCACTTTGCCGGCATCGGCGACATCGTGCCCTCGATCGAGAAGCCGTCGGAATACATGTCGGCCAACGTGCAGGGCACCGTGCACGTCCTCGAGGCCTCGCGCAACGCCGGCGTCGCCAAGCTGGTCTATGCGGCGTCGTCCTCGTGCTACGGACTTGCCGACGTGCCGACGCCCGAGACGCACCCTATTCGGCCGCAATATCCCTACGCCCTCAGCAAATACATGGGCGAGATGGCGACCTTTCATTGGCACCAGGTCTACAAACTGCCTGCCAACTCGATCCGCATCTTCAACGCCTACGGCACGCGCTCGCGCACGTCCGGCGCCTATGGTGCGGTGTTCGGCGTATTCCTGCGCCAGAAGATCGCCGGCTCGCCGTTCACGGTGGTGGGCGATGGCACGCAGCGCCGCGATTTCCTCTACGTGACGGACGTGGCGCGCGGCTTCCTCGCGGCGGCCGAGACCGACCGGTCCGGCGAGGCCTGGAACGTAGGCGCCGGCGACCCGCAATCGGTCAACCGCCTGGTCGAATTGCTCGGCGGAGAAGCGGTACACATCCCGAAGCGCCCGGGCGAACCCGACTGCACCTTCGCCGACATCGCCAAGATCGGCAGAGATCTCGGCTGGAAGCCCCTGGTCTCGTTCGAGGAGGGTGTGCGCCGGGTGATGGACAATATCGACTATTGGCGCGATGCGCCGTTGTGGGATCCCCAGTCCATCGCCGGCGCCACCAAGGTCTGGTTCGACGTTCTCTCGCCCGCTGCCGAGTAGACAAGCGGCGGAATTCGCCTCGCCGGATCGTCGGGCGGCTTTCTCCGCGGGGTAAATCGTGCCAGCATCGCTGCGGCAATCACCGTCCGCACGATGCCTCTCGATCCGCATTTCCGCCCATGCTGAACCTGCTGCATCTGTTGCGCGACGCTTGGGGCGTCGTCGGCGCCGCGCTCGCGCTGCTGCTGGCGGCGGAATATCTGCCGCGCGGCATACGAGACGGAATGCGGTTGATTCGCCGCGGGTCGGCCGGCCGCGAGGATCCGCGATCGCGCGCCGACGGATATGGCGGCGCGGACTGGCTCCCCGAGCACCTGGCCGAATGCCACCGCATCATGCATGTGGCGTGGACTCCTTACGCGGGGCACCGCAATCGGCCGTTCCAAGGCCGCACCATCGGCATCGACGCTTCGGGCCGCCGCCGCACGGTGCCGTCGACGACGGACGACGCGGCGCGGCGGATCCTGATGTTCGGCGGCTCGACCCTGTTCGGCATCGGCTCACGCGATGCAGCCACCGTGCCCTCACTCGTCGCCGCCAAGCTTGGCGCGCGCGGTCGCAACGTGCGCGTCGCCAATTGCGGCGTGGTCAGCTACGTCAGCGCGCAGGAACAGATCGCCTTTGCCGAAACCTTGAAATGCGGCGAACGGGCCGATGTCGCGGTGTTTTTCCACGGCGTGAACGACGGCATCGCCGCCCTGCAGACCGGTATTCCGGGTTGGCCCTACAACGCCGCGCTAAGGCAGCGCGAGTTCGCCATTCTCAACCGGCCAGGCGACTTGACGCGGGAAACCTTGCGCGCGATTTTGCCGAGCATCGCCAAGCGCCTCGGCAAGGCCGAGACGCTTGGGCCGGCTGCAGGCGCTTCGGGGGACGACTTGGCAGCCGCCGTTCTCAATCACTATCGGGCGACGCTTTGCCAGATTGCCGCCGTCGGCGCCGACCACGGCACGGCCTGCCTGTTCGTGTGGCAGCCGGTCCTCTACGGCAAGCGCCGCATGACGGCGTACGAAGCAGGCCAGGCGGCGAGCTATGCCGACGACGTTCGCGCGTTCTTTCTCAAGCTCTATGACTTGCGCCGCCGTGACGGCGATTTGTCGGCCCGCGGCGATGCCGTCGACCTCGGCGGATTGCTGGACGAGCGCGACGAGCCGCTGTTCCTCGATCCGTTCCATCTGACGGAACGCGGCAACGAAATCGTGGCCGACGCACTTCTGCCGCATTTGGCAGCGCTTATGGACACTGATGCGCCGGCTCGGGCATAGTGCCGCCGGTCCAAAGCAGCCGCCGGAGCGGGAATGTCGGATTTTGTGATTTATGCTGGCGTCGCGGCAATCGGCGTGATCGCCTTGGGCATCGCGGCGATGTGGCTCAAGCGCCGCGCCGACCATCGCCGCGGCGGGTCCAAGCGTCAGGGACTCGACGAGATCTATCCGCTGTTCTGACCACAGCGCCGGCGCCTCAGGCTGCCTGGCCACCGCCAAGTCCGACCAGATCGAGCAGCGACGCGCGCTTCTTTTCGTTGCGCCACGGATTGAGGCAGCATTCCTTGCACATGGCGGGCTCCGCTTCCAGGTAGCGCCTCAGCCATCCGGATACGGCCGGGCTTGCCCAGGCCTCGGCAAAGCTCTTGTCGAGGATCGACGTGTTGCCATAGTGCATGGTGTTGTGCAGTTCGACGCAACATGGCGTGAGCAACCCATCGACGGTCACGGCAGGTTCGAAAAACGGCCGCTCGCAGCGCAGCTTCGGATTGCGACGGCGCCGCTGCTTGAATTCCGTGGTCTTGAAGGTGATGTTCTTCATGGCCGGCACGAGCGTTTCGATCATGGCGTTGAACACCGCCTTGTGTTCGAGCGTGGTGAACCAGGTGCTGTAGTCCACGTCGTCGTCGCCGAAGGCGCCGAAATCGCCGAAGCCGCAGTGGAAACCGCCGATGCGGTCGAGTTCGGCCAAGGTGTTCGGCACGTCGAACAGATTCTTTTCGCTCACCACGATGTTGATGATCATCGGCACTTTCAGCGTCGCCCGCACTTCTCGCAATCGCGCCTTCAGCTTTTGCGTATCCGTGCCGAAGCGCACCAGATCGGCCACTTCCTGATTGAGCGAATCGACTGAGATGTGCAGCTCATCCAGGCCCGCTGCCTCCATGCGCCGGTAGAAGTCCATGTCGCGGGCGAGCAGGTTCGAGATCACGAAGACCTTTTCATAGGTCTGCTTCGCCACCTCGATCATCTCCGGCAGATTGGGATTGAGCGTCGGCTCGCCGTAGCCGTTGAGCCAGCAGAGGTCGCCCGGCGGCAGGTTGCGCATGACTTGGCGGAACACGTCGAGCGACATGGTCTTGATGTCGAGGGTGCCCTTGTTCTCGCGAAAGGTGCGATTGCAGCCGGCGCATTTGAGGTTGCAATAGGTGGTGGGCTCGATCTGGATCGACTTGAGCCGCTCTGGCGGCGGATCGACGCGCAAATCCTGGCCCATCGGGCTCCTCGTTCCGGGCATTGCGAACGGCGCGGACCTTACGCTCGACCGGCAAAGCTCGCAAGTCTCGGGCCGGATTTCCCGCATTGCGGCGTGCGGCGAATTGCCGGATAAACTGGCCCGCCCGGACCATGCGCCGGTATTCGAGCCGAACCACATGATCGACGCAGCGCTGCAGCGCAATTTCGAGATCATCCGCCGCCTGCCGGGCTTCATGGAGCGGGACGCCTATCTCTTGTTCCGGCGTCTGCGCGAGGTGAGCTTCCAGCCGGGCGTGCCGGTCTTGGAGGTGGGCGTGTTCTGCGGCCGCAGCCTGACCGCCATCGCCTCGACCTTTCCGGAGGTGCGCACGGTCGGCGTCGACCCGTTCTTCGCCGATTTCAGTACGTCGGTGCAATTCGACGACGAAGCCGGGATCCTGAAGTCGAAGTCCGGCGGGCAATCGCCGAAGCAGCGCTTGGCCGCCATCGATGCCGTGCTTCACGACCTCGATTCGATCAACGGCACGGCAATCGCAAAATCCGTCGAGATTCGCAAGGAGACCGAAGCAGACTTCCTGATGCAAAACCGCCAGCGCTTCCAGCTCATCCATATCGATGCCGAACACACGTTCGCCGCGGTCCGCGCCAGCCTCGATCACCTGCCCCAGACCCTGACCGAGAACGGCTGGTTGGTGCTCGACGACTTTCTGCACCCCGGCTATCCCGATATTTCCGAAGCCGTGCACACCCATCCCGCATTCCGGCGGAGCCTGTGGCCGGTGGTCTACGGCGCCAACAAGGGCGTCTTCCTCTGGTCGCCGCAGGGCCAAGGCGCCGCGCCCGGTCTTCGCCGCCGCATCGCCGAAAACTATCGCTCCGCGGGTGCAATCGTGCGTGAAATGCACGACGGTGCGCCCATGGTCGATATGCCGGGCCTCGGCCAGCCGATCAAGCGCCGCAAGACATTGGCGCAGCGCCTGCAGCGATCCCTCGGTTTCGGCCGCGGTTCGTCCCAGCCTTAATGCTGGACTTCCCATCTTTTCGGAACCAGCATCCCGAAAAGGCCAGCACCGTGAGCACCGCTTCACAAACCGGCGCGCAGGCCGCGCCCTCAGCCGCGTCCCGGCAACAGCGCCGGGTTGCGGCGCTATTGGGCATCCTGATCATGGCCACGGTCCTGGCCCAGGCGCTGCCGATCGCCCTGCCGCCGCTCGCCTGGGTCGAGACGTCGCTGCGCGACATCCGCGTGTCGTTGCTGGCGCGGGCGAGCGAGCCACGGACCGACATGGCGATCCTCGCCATCACTGAGGACACGCTCGATCAGATGCCCTACCGCTCCCCGGTTGATCGCGGCTTCCTTGCTGGATTGCTCGACTACCTGGCGCAAGCGGGCGCGCGCGGCGTCATGCTCGACGTTCTGTTCACGCAGTCGACCGAGCCGTCCAAGGACGCGGCGCTGGCGCAAGCGATGCGCAAGTTTCCGGCGCCCCTCGTCGTCGCCTGGGGCGATCCGGGCCCGGAAATCACCGCGCGTCAGTACGAATTCCTGCGCCAATACGACGCCGGTGTGACGCACGGCTACGCCAACCTCATTCGCGACAACATCGGCGGCGCGGTACGCCGCTTGAACGTCTGGCAAACCGGGGCGCGCGATCCCGATCCGACCATGGCCGCCGCCATGGCAAAGGCATTGGGCCGGCCGCTGCCGGCGCAAAACATCGCCCTCGACTATATCGTCGGACCGGATGCGGAGACGCCGGCGATTCCGACCTTTCCGGCGCATTTGGCGGCGCCGGGCGCCAACGGCGCGCCGCCCGTACTGCCGCCGGCCTTCTTCGCCGGCAAGGTCGTGCTGATCGGCGCCGACTTGCTCGGCGCTGACCGTTTCGCCACGCCCTTCACCACCGGCCTCGGCGTGCGCGCCGGCAACATGGCCGGCGTGACCATCCATGCGCAAAGTCTGGCGCAGCTTCTCGATGGCCGGCAGCTTAAGGAAACCGGCCCAATCGCCGGCTGGGCCATTATCGTCGCGGCGGCGGCGCTCGGCATCGCGCTTGCCGCGCTCGACCTCACTCTTTGGGGCCGGCTCGCGGCGGCGGCCTTGGGCATCGCCGGCATCTGGGCGGCCGTGCTGCTCGCCTATTCGCAAACGGCTTATCAATTGCCGACGGTGCCGCCGAGCCTCGGCTTCGTGCTCGGCCTCGGCGCCGCGAGCTTCTACTTCCAGCGGCGCTTCCTGCTCGAACGGCGGTTCGTGCGCGGCGCCCTGGCGCACTACGTGCCGGAAGGCGTCGTGGCCCTGCTCGAGAAGGAGCCGTGGCGGCTGAAGCTCGGCGGCGAGCGGCGCGACCTGACGTTCCTTTTCACGGACATTGCCGGCTTCACGGCCTTGTCCGAGCGGGCGGAACCCACCCGGCTTGTGGCCGCGCTCAATCAATATCTCGACGGTGCCACGAAGATCGTTCTCGAACACGAAGGCAGCGTCGACAAGTACATCGGCGATGCCGTCGTCGCCGTCTTCGGCGCCTTCGACGACACCGGGCGCCACGCCGAGAAGGCCGTCGCCTGCGCCTTGGCCATCGACGCCTTCGCCGCCGCGTTCGCGGCCGAGCAACGGGCGGGCGGCCTCGATTTCGGCATCACCCGCATCGGCGTCAACAGCGGCAGCGCCATCATCGGCAATTTCGGCGGCGAAAAACGCTTCGACTACACGGCGATCGGCGATGCGGTGAACATCGCCTCGCGCCTGGAGGGCGCCAACAAGTACCTGGGCACGCGCATTTGCGTCGCGGCGTCCAGCGCCGAGCACGCCGGCTCGATCGTCTGCCGGCCGGCGGCGCGCCTCTACGTCAAAGGCCGCGATCGCGGAATCGACGTCTGCGAACCGTTGCGCGCGAACGACCCGACCTTGGGTTGGCTTGCCGACTATCGCGCCGCATATGACATGCTTGCCCGCCAGGACATGCGCGCCGGCCTGGCGTTCTCGTATCTCGCCCAGCAGCATCCCGACGACCCCTTGGTGCGATTCCATCACCAGCGCCTGCAAGCCATGGAAATCGGCATCGACGTGGTTCTGGAAGGCAAGTAGCCTCGATGCCGCACGTCTTCCATCGCTCGACGCGCGGTTCCCTTCCCGTCGCGGCGGGGGGCGAGGGCTGCTGGATCGTCGACTCGTCGGGGAAGCGATATCTGGATGGTTCCGGCGGCGCCGCGGTGTCGTGCCTCGGCCACGGCCATCCGGCCGTGATTGCGGCCATGAAGCGCCAGATCGACACACTGGCTTACGCCCACACGTCTTTCTTCACCAGCGATGCGGCGGAGGAGCTTGCCGACGTATTGATTGCCGGCGCGCCGCCCGGCATCGAGCGGGCCTATTTTCTGTCTGGCGGTTCGGAAGCCATGGAGACCGCGCTGAAGATGACGCGGCAGTACTTCGTCGAGACCGGCGAGCCGGAGCGGCGGCACTTCATCGCGCGCCGGCAGAGCTATCACGGCAACACCCTCGGCGCGTTGAGCGTTGGCGGGCACGCGGCGCGGCGCAAGCTTTATGAGCCGCTGCTGATTGCCACGACCCATATCGCGCCCTGTTATGCCTATCGCCATCGCGGGGCGCAGGAGAGCGAGGAGGCTTACGGGCGCCGCGTCGCCGACGAGCTCGAAGCGGCGATTCAACGCCTCGGGCCGAAGCACGTCGCCGCCTTCGTGGCGGAGTCGATTTCGGGTGCGAGCCTGGGTGCGGTGCCGCCGGCGCCCGGATACTTCAAGCGCATCCGCGAGATTTGCGACGCTCATGGCGTGCTGCTGATCCTCGACGAGGTCATGTGCGGTATGGGCCGGTCCGGCAGCCTGCATGCGTGTGAGCAGGAAGGTATCGCACCCGACATCATGGTCATCGCCAAGGGTCTCGGCGGCGGTTACCAGCCGATCGGCGCCGCGCTCGTGTCCGGCAAGATCTACGCCGCCTTCGAGCGCGGTTCCGGCGCGTTCCAGCACGGGCACACCTATATGGGTCATCCGGTCGCTTGCGCCGCTGCGCTGGCGGTGCAACGCGTCGTCGCCGAGCAGAACCTGGTCGAACGGGTGCGCCGGCAAGGCAACGTGCTGATGGCGGCGCTGCATGAGCGCTTCGGCAACCACCCGAATGTGGGCGACATCCGCGGCCGCGGCCTTTTGTTCGGGTTGGAGCTAGTGCGGGACCGCGTAACCAAGACGCCGTTCGACCCGGCTTACCAGCTGCACGCTCGCGTCAAACGCCTGGCGATGGAACGCGGCCTGCTCTGCTATCCAAGCGGCGGAACGGCCGACGGTGTTGCGGGCGATCACGTTCTGCTTGCTCCGCCCTTCATCGTGACCGATGGGGAGATCGAAGAAATAGCGAGGCGCCTCGGCCTGGCGGTCGATGCGGCGCTGGCCGAGATTGCCGTGTGAGTGGAATGCCGCGGCCTCTGGTGCTGTGCGCCGACGACTATGCCATCGCGCCCGGCGTGAGCCGGGGCATCGTCGAGCTGGCGGAACGCGGCCGACTCAGTGCCACGAGCTGCATGAGCGTGAGCCCGTTCTGGCCCGAACACGCGGCGCGATTGAAACCTCTCGATGGCCGGATCGACATCGGCCTGCATCTGACATTGACCGATGTGCCGCCGCTCGGCTCCATGCCGCGCACGGCGCGGCACGGCAAGCTTCCGACGCTCGGTTGGTTGATGGCGTCGGCAGCGTTGCGCCGTCTCGATCGCGCGGAAATCGCTGCGGAATTGACGCGCCAGGTCGATGCGTTCGAAGCCGCCCTCGGCCGGCCGCCGGATTTTCTCGACGGCCATCAGCATGTGCACCAACTTGCCGGCGTGCGGGAGTGCGTGGTCGACCTGCTCCGGCGGCGGCTCGGCGGGCGCGGCTACGTGCGGGTCACCGAAGAACCATTGCCTGCCGTCGCGCGCCGCGGCGTTGCGGTCGGGCGGGCTGCGATCATCGCGCTGCTCGCGGGAAAATTCTCCCTCATGCTCCGCGCCGAAGGCATTCCGGCCAACGCCGGTTTCGGCGGCGTGCACGACTTTTCCGGCAAGACGCCGTACCGAACGCTGTTCCGGCGTTTCCTGAGCGAAACAGGCGCGCGTCCCTTGATCATGTGCCATCCGGGTCACGCGGATGCCGCCCTGGCCGCGGTCGATCCGGTGACCGTCGAGCGCGAGGCCGAGTGGCAGTATTTTGCTGGCGACGACTTTCCGCGCGACCTTGCCGATGCCGGTTACCGCCTGGCGCGATTTGCGCGTTGACCGGCATTGCTAAAAGTGCCGCCAGGTTTGACCGTGCGCGCATGAATGCTAAGGTTGCGCCGACCATGAAAGAGGCGTGAAGCGGCGGAGGGTTGCCGGCGATGATGCAGACATTCCGGTTCGATCCGGTGGAACTCCCTGAGGCCGCCGAAACCCTTCGGCGCGACGTGCGCAAATTTCTCGAGAAGGAAATGGCGGGCGCCGGCCCGCGCAGCGATTCGTGGAGCGCGTTCAACCCGGATTTCAGCCGGAAGATGGGCGAGCGCGGCTGGATCGGCATGACCTGGCCGAAGCAATACGGCGGTCACGAGCGCACGGCGCTCGAGCGCTACGTGCTGCTTGAAGAATTGCTTGCCGCCGGCGCGCCGGTCAGCGCCCATTGGGTGGCCGACCGGCAGAGTGGGCCGCTGCTGTTGCGCTTCGGCACCGAGGAGCAGCGCAAGTTTTTCCTGCCGAAGATCGCGGCCGGCGAATGCTACTTCTGCATCGGCATGAGCGAACCGGATTCCGGCTCCGACCTGGCATCGATCCGCACCCGCGCGGTTCAATCGAACGGCGGCTGGGTGGTGAACGGCACCAAGCTCTGGACGTCCAATGCCCACCATTGCAACTACATGATCCTGCTGGCCCGCACCGCAGAGAAGAACGAGAATCGGCACGAGGGCATGACCCAGTTCGTGGTCGATCTGAAAGCGCCGGGCGTGAAGATTCGGCCGATCAAAAACCTTGCCGGCGACCATCATTTCAATGAAGTGGTTTTCACCGACTATTACATCCCGAACGAGCGCATCGTCGGCACGCTGCACAACGGCTGGCGTCAGGTCATGAACGAACTGGCCTTCGAGCGCAGCGGCCCCGAACGGCTGCTGTCGGCCTTCACGCTGGTGGTGGAACTGGTCCGCGCCGCCGGGCCGGAGCCGTCGGAGCGCGCCGCCGTCGCCATCGGCCGCCTCGTGGCGCATCTCTACACGCTGCGCCGCATGTCGCTGTCGGTCGCCGGCATGTTGCAGGCGGGTCTGATGCCGGAGCTTGAGGCGGCGGTGGTCAAGGATCTCGGTACGCTCTGCGAGCAGGAAATCCCGGAAGTGGCGCGATTGCTCATGGATTGCGAGCCCGATCCCAACGCGTCCGATGCGTTCGTGGCGACGCTGGCTCAGACGATGCTCTATGCGCCGTCGTTTTCGATCCGCGGCGGCACGCGAGAGATATTGCGCGGAATCATTGCGCGGGGGCTCGGTCTCCGATGAGCGACGCCCGCGAAACCCGGCAACTCATCACCGATGCGGCGCATCGGCTGTTCGACCAGTACGTCTCGCGCGAGGTGCAGGAGAAGGCGGAAGCCGGCACCTGGCCGGGCGCGCTTTGGACGGCGCTGGAGGAGGCCGGCCTCACGCTTGCGGCGGTGCCGGAGCAATTCGGCGGCACGGGCGGCGCCGTCGGCGACGAACTCGCCGTACTGCGCGCCTCGGGGCGCTACGCGACGCCCGTACCGCTGGCCGAAACCATGCTGGCCGGATGGCTGCTGGCTGATGCCGGATTGAAGGTGCCGCTTGGGCCCATGAGCCTCGCACCGACCCAACGCACCGACGCGTTGTCGCTCGCCAAGACTGCGGCGGGCTGGACGCTGTCCGGCACCGCGCACCGCGTGCCCTGGGGCCGCTCGGTGCAACACGTGGCAGTGCTGGCAAAGGCGCCCGGCGGCAACGCCGTCGCGTTGGTGAAGGCCGGCGCCGCCAAAGTCGAGTCCGGCGCCAACCTGGCGGGCGAGCCGCGAGATTCGCTGGTGTTCAATAACGTCGCTCTCGCGCCGGATTCCGTGTCGAAGACCGGAACGACTCCGGATGACCTGATGCAGATGGGCGCCTTGATGCGGGCGGCGCAGATGACCGGCGCTCTGGAAAGGATCCTCGACCTCGCGGTCAGATACGCGGGCGAGCGGTCGCAGTTCGGCCGCAACATCGGCAAGTTCCAGGCCGTGCAGCAGCAGCTCGCGGTCCTGGCCGGGCAGGTTGCGGCGTCGGGCCGCGCCGTCGAATCGGCTTACGAGCAGCGCGAGCAGGCCGGCGATCTCGCCTTCGCCGCCGCGGTCGCCAAGGCGCGCGTCGGCGAGGCGGCATCGATCGGGGCCGGCATCGCGCATCAGGTCCACGGCGCCATCGGCTTCACTCACGAACACATGCTGCACTACAGCACCCGCAGGCTTTGGTCGTGGCGAAGCGAGTTCGGCGGCGATGCGTATTGGCAGGAGCTGATCGGACGCCGCATCGCCAAAGCCGGTGCCGATAAATTGTGGCCGCTCATGACCGGTACGGCGGGCTGAGCGCCTAGGCGGCCCTTCGGGGGGAGGGAGAGGCAAGCATGAACCGCGACCGGCCTTCGGCGTAAGGCAGTGATCAGCGTCGTCGTCAACGGAAAGCCGGTCAATGTGTCGGCCGAGCCCGATACGCCCTTGCTGTGGGTGCTGCGGGAACATCTGAAACTGACCGGAACGAAATTCGGATGCGGGGTCGCGCAATGCGGCGCCTGCACCGTGCATCTGGACGGGCAACCCGCGCGAAGCTGCTCGGTGCCGCTGTCGGCGGCCGTGGGCAAGAAGATCACGACCATCGAGGGTCTGCCGCCCGAACTGGCGGAGCCCCTGCGAAAGGCTTGGGTCGCCGAGCAGGTGCCGCAATGCGGCTACTGCCAATCGGGCCAGATCATGCAGGCGGCGGCGCTGCTGCACGGCAAGAGCAGGCCCAGTCGCGATCAGATCGTCGCGCATATGAACGGCAATATCTGCCGGTGCGGAACCTACGGCCGCATCCTGCGCGCGGTCGAAAAGGCAGCGGGCGAGGTCCACCGATGAACGACGCCGCGGTGCCGACCGCGACACGCCTCAATCGGCGGAGTTTTCTGCTGGCGTCGGCGGGCCTTGCCGTTGCCGTCGGCTTCGCGCGCGTGCGGGGTGCCCGCGCTCAAGAGGCGTCGCGCATTGCGCCCAATGCCTGGATCGTCATCGACAGCAAGGGTTATGTGAACATCGTGTCGCCCGCGGCGGAAATGGGCCAGGGCGCGATGACGGCGCTGCCGGCGCTGGTCGCCGAAGACTTGGATGCGGATTGGCGAAGCGTGCGCGTCGTGCAGGCGCCGAGCGATCCGCGCCGGTACGGCAATCCGCGGCTGGGCGGCCTGATGCTGACCGGCGGCAGCCGTACGCTGCAAGGCTATTACGAATTGCTCCGCCTGGCCGGGGCGCATGCGCGCTTTGTGCTGTTGCGCGCGGTGGCGAACGAATGGGCCGTGCCGACGGACGAATTGATGACCGATTCCGGCGCGGTGGTGCATCGGCCGACGAACCGCCACATCGGCTACGGCGAAATCGCGAAATTTGCCACCGTGCCGTCGTCGTTGCGGCCGCTCGGCGCCGCCGACCTGAAGCCGCTTAACAAGTGCAATTTTATTGGCAGGAAACTGGAGCGCCTCGACATTCCGGCCAAGCTGAACGGCACCGCCAAATTCGGCATCGATACCCAGGTTCGCGACCTGCATTTCGGCGCCGTCTTGCGGGCGCCGATCGCCGGCCCCGGCATGGAACCGGGCGCCATCGACGATGCCGCCGCGCGCAATGTGCCGGGCGTGACGGCGATCGTTCCGCTGTCGTACGGCGTCGGCATTGTCGCCACCACGGTCGAGGCGACCATCAAGTCGCGTGCGGCGCTCAAGGTCGATTGGCGCGGCGCGCCGAAGGCCGGGCAATACGACAGCGACAAGGTGCTCGCCGAATTCGCGGCGGTGGCGGAGGACATTGGCAAAGCCGGCGTCACGTTTCACGCGAGCGGCGATGCGGCGGCAGCCATCGCGGCGGCGGCGAAGACCGTCTCAGCCACATATCTGAACGATCACGTATATCACGCGACGATGGAGCCCATGAACGCTACGGCCGTCGTGGAGCATGATCGCGCCGAACTCTGGGTGCCCACGCAATCGCCGAGCTGGGCGATGGCGGCCGTGGCTGAGGCGCTGCAATTGCGCACCGAGCAGGTGAGCATCCACACAACCTATCTCGGCGGCGGTTTCGGGCGCCGCTCGGAATGGGACTTCGTCGTCGATGCGGCCCTTCTGGCGCGCGCTGCCGGCAAACCGGTGAAGGTGATCTGGACCCGGGAAGACGACGTGACCCATGACAAGTACCGGCCGCTCGTGGCGCAGCATCTGACGGCCGGTCTCGATGCGGGCGGGGCCGTGGTCGGCTGGCGGCACAGGATCGTGAGCGATTCGATCACGGCCCGAATCTTCCCGAAGCAATTTCGCCCCGACGCCAACGACGGTTCGGTCAGCGAAGGCGCCGTGTCCACGTATGACGTGGGCGACCAGCTTCAGCAATGGGTACGGCAAGATCGCGGCATCGACGTCGGCTATTGGCGCGCGGTTGGTCCGGGTTACACCAGGTTTGCCGCCGAGAGCTTCGTCGACGAGGTCGCCAAAGCGAAGAATGTCGATCCGCTCGCCTTTCGCCTCTCGCTGCTGCGCGACGAGCGCGCCCGCAACGTGATCGAAACGGCGGCGAACATGGCGGTTTGGCACAAGCCGCACGACGAACGCGCGCTCGGGCTTGCCTATTCCGCCGGTTGGGAGACCCATGTGGCGACCGTGGCCGAAGTCTCGCTCGATCGGGAGTCCGGGCAAATCCGCGTGCATCGCGTCTGGGCCGCGGTGGATGCGGGCATCGCCGTGCAGCCGCAGATCGTCGAGGCGCAGATCGAAGGCGCCGTCGTTCACGGCACGGGGCAAGCCCTGTTCGAGCGCATCAGCCTACAAGGCGGACGTGTGGAGCAATCCAACTTCCACGATTACCGCGTGATCCGCATGGCGGAAGCGCCGGAGGTTCATGTCCAAGTGCTGCAGAGCGCGCATCCGCCGGGCGGCATCGGCGAGGTCGGCCTGCCCCCTGTCGCGCCGGCGATCGCCAACGCGGTGGCGCGGCTGGCCGGCGTGCGATTGCGCCATCTGCCGATGACGCCGGAGCGCGTGAAGGCCGCTCTAAGAGCTTGATCGAGCGTCATTTTCAGGAACTGAGATCGTCCGGCCTGAGCCTGTGCGAGGCGTGCTGAGCCCTAGTCCAGTTGGCCTTATCGCTACGCCGCAGCAGGATTTTCGGCATATCTTCGTGTAAACTCACGTGTTCCAGATTTGGCGGCTGCTGCAGACGCCGGGCGCGGCGTTGCGACTTGGCGGCGCGGTGCCAATGATAGGATCATCCGGGCACGCGCTCGCCCCAATCTCACGCAGGACGGCGCGGATCAAAAGATTGAGAGCATTCTCAGAGCGCCTCGGTTCGTGGGGCGCGGAACGGCCCCAACGGATAGATTGTCGATCCGAACCGGGCGAGGCGATTGCGGTGATGCGGTTCGCGGTTTGAGCTTCTTCGGGTTTGACGGAAATGCGGCTTCGCAATTGGATTATCGGCGCCGTCGTGATCGCGGTTTGTGCGGGCGGCGGCTACTGGTTTTACACCACGCGCGACAGCGGCGCGCAGGCGCAAGCGGTGGGGGCACAGCGCGGTCCCGTGGCTCAACCCGTCGTGGTGGCGCCGGTGCTGCGCGAGAAGGTACCAAACGACGTGTCGGTCATCGGCGCGGTCCAGGCCTACGAAACCGTGGCCGTGAAGTCGCGGATCGACGGTCAGATCGTCAAGATTTTCTTCAAGGAAGGCGACGAGGTACAGGCGGGCGACCTGCTGATCCAGCTCGACGCGCGCGCCATCGAGGCGCAGCTGCATCAGGCCGAAGCCACGTTGGCGAAGGATCAGGCGCAGGGCGTCAATATGAAGCGCACCGCGGGCCGGCTCGGCGATCTGGCGCAGCGCGAATTCGCATCGCGCCAGGCAGTGGATGACGCCAAGACCAACGAAATGATGATGAGCGCCGCTTCCCAAGCGGATCAGGCGGCGATCGAGAGCGCCAAGGTCCAGCTCACCTATACGCAAATTCGCGCCCCGATCAGCGGCCGCACGGGCGTGATCAACTTGACGACCGGCAACGTGGTGAAGGCCAACGACACCAACGCCATCGTCACCATCAACCGGGTACATCCGATCAACGTGCTGTTCGCCGTGCCGCAAAAGTATTTCGACCTGGTGCGGCAGACCTTGTCCAAGGGACCGGTCGAGGCCTTCGTCGAGTTCCCGAACAGCAACGGTCGCAAGATCGTCGGAAAGATTCAGTTCTTCGACAACACCATCGATCAGACCACCGGCACGTTCCAGGTGAAGGCCGTGTTCGGCAACGAGGACGGTTCGCTCTGGCCCGGCATGTTCGTGACCGTGACCGTGCGGCTCGGGACCGACAGCAACGCCCTCACCGTACCCTCGGCCGCGGTGCAGACCGGCCAGCAAGGGACTTACATTTTCGTCGTCCGCCAGGATCAAACCGTGGAAATGCGGCCGATCAAAGTAGGGCGCGAAGCGGGACAGAAATCGGTGATCGAGAGCGGCGTCAATGAAGGCGAGCAGGTGGTGACCGAAGGCCAGCTTCGCCTCACCAACGGCACCAAGGTCGAAGTGCGCAACGCGGGCGACGCCGCCGGCTCCGCCCTTCCGCCCGGAGCCGAGCCGGCCAAGGCAAGCCAATGACGCTGCCCGAACTCTGCATTCGCCGGCCGGTGATGGCGACGCTGTTAATGGCGGCGATCATCGTGATCGGCATCGCCGGGTACCGGCAGCTTCCGATCAGCGCCTTGCCGAACGTCGATTTTCCCACCATCCAGGTTTCGGCGACCTTGCCCGGCGCCTCGCCCGAGACCATGGCGTCGTCGGTGGCGACGCCGCTGGAGAAGCAGTTCTCCACCATTGCCGGCATTTCCTCCATCACGTCGACCAGCACGCTCGGCTCCTCGGTGGTGACGCTGCAATTCGATCTTGACCGCAATATCGATGCCGCCGCGCTCGACGTGCAGTCCGCGCTCACCGTCGCCGCGCGAAAGCTTCCGGTCGAGATGACGACGCCGCCGTCGTTCCAAAAGGTCAATCCGGCGGACCAGCCCATTCTCTACATTTCGCTCAATTCAGCGACGTTGCCGTTGAGCGCCGTCGATGAATATGCCGAGACCACCATCGCGCAGCGCGTTTCCCAGCTTTCGGGCGTGGCGCAAGTGCTGGTGTTCGGCGCGCAGAAATATGCGGTGCGCGTGCAGGTCAATCCGGAAGCGCTGGCATCGAAGAATATCGGTCTCGACGAAGTGCAGAGCGCCGTCGCTGCGGCCACGTCGAACACGCCGGTCGGGGCTCTCTACGGGCCGCAGCAGCAGCTGACGCTGCAGACCACCGGCCAGCCATCGAACGCGGCCGCCTATCGCCCGCTCATCGTCGCCTTCCGCAACGGCGGGCCGGTGCGCCTCGGCGACGTGGCGAACATCGTCGATTCGGTCGAGAACGACCGCGTCGCGGGCTGGTACAACAGCAAGCGCTCGATCATCCTGGCCATCCAGCGCCAGCCGGGCGCCAATACCGTCGAAGTGGTCGACAGCGTCCGGAACCTGTTGCCCAACCTGGAGCTGGAAATACCGCCGTCGGTCAGCATCGACGTGTTGAACGACCGCTCGCAGTCGATTCGGAACTCCATCGACGACGTGAAGTTCACGCTCGGGCTCACCATCATGCTTGTCGTGCTGGTGATTTTCCTGTTCCTGCGCAAGGTGTCGGCGACGATCATTCCGGCGCTGGCGCTGCCGGTGTCGATCATCGGCACCTGCGCGGGCATGTATTTCCTCGGCTTCAGCATCGACAACATCTCGCTCATGGCGTTGACGCTGTCGGTCGGGTTCGTGGTGGACGATGCGATCGTCATGCTCGAGAACATCGTGCGCCATATCGAGCACGGCGAACGCCCCATGCAGGCGGCGCTGCGCGGCTCGCGCGAAATCGCGTTCACCATCATTTCCATGACCCTGTCCCTGATCGCCGTGTTCATCCCGGTGCTGTTCATGGGCGGCGTCGTCGGCCGGCTGTTCCGCGAATTCGCCGTCACCATCAGCCTGGCGATCCTGGTTTCCGGCCTGGTTTCGCTGACTTTGACGCCGATGTTGTGCAGCCGCTTCCTGCGTCCGCACAGCGAGGAGCGCGAGGACAGGTTCGGACGTGCGCTGGAGGCCGGCTTTCTTGCCATGCTGCGCGCCTACGATCGTTCTCTCACGGTCGTGCTGCGCCACCGGTTCGTGACGCTGATGGTCACCCTGGCGACGCTGGCTGGCAGCATTTACGGGTATAGGGAGATTCCGAAGGGCTTCTTCCCGACGGAAGACAACAGTCTCATCTTCGCCATCACCGAAGCGCGCCAGGATATCTCCTTCAAGGCGATGGCCGAGCAGCAGCAGATCGCCAATCAGATCGTCGCCAGCGACCCCGACGTCATCAAGCCGGCCTCGTTCATCGGGGCATTCGCCACAACCACGATCAACCAGGGCCGCCTGTTCTTCGGCCTGAAACCGAGAGCGGAGCGTGTCGGCAAGGCGACCATCGAGCAGGTGATCCAGCGGTTGCGCCGGAAGCTCGCGACGATTCCTGGCATCAACGTCTACATGCAGCCGGTGCAGAACATTCAGCTCGGCGGCCGACTCGGCAAGGGCCAATACCAATACACGCTGCAAAGCGGCTCGCTCGATCAGCTCTACAACTGGGCGCCCAAGCTCGAAGGCGAAATGCGCAAACTTCCAGGGTTCCAGGATGTGTCGTCGGACCTGCAGATCAAGGCCCCGCAACTCCTGATCGACGTGAACAAGGATCGCGCCCTCACGCTCGGCGTCAATGCGGACCACGTGCGCCAAATGCTTTACAGCGCCTTCGGCACACGGCAAGTGGCGACGATTTACACGCCTTCCAACGACTACGAGGTCATTCTCGAACTCGACCCGAAGTTTCAAGAGTCCGCCGACAATCTGACCAAACTCTACGTGCGCTCCGCGTCGGGACAGCTGGTGCCGCTCGACGCCATCGCCTCCGTCACGCGCAATGTTGGCCCGCTGACCGTCAACCACCAGGGCCAGATTCCTTCGGTCACCATCACCTTCAATCTG
Source organism: Candidatus Cybelea sp. (assembly GCA_035632095.1). Taxonomy (GTDB): domain Bacteria; phylum Pseudomonadota; class Alphaproteobacteria; order Ferrovibrionales; family Ferrovibrionaceae; genus DASQHM01. The sequence goes on from DASQHM010000048.1 coordinate 25,346, forward strand.
GCGCCGGGCGTTGCGCTCGGCGATGCGGTGGACCGTGTCCGCGAGGTGGAGCGGCAAGCCGGCCTGCCCGCCACGGTTAGCTCCAGCTTCCAAGGCACGGCGCAGATCTTCCAGCAATCGCTGCAAGGCCAAGGCCTGCTGCTGCTGGCCGCGGTGGCGACCATCTACATCATTCTCGGCATTCTGTACGAGAGCTTCATCCACCCGATCACGATTCTCTCCGGCCTGCCCGCCGCCGGCCTCGGCGCCCTCGTCACGCTCTCTGTGTTCCACAAGGACTTGAGCGTCATCGCCGTGATCGGCATCGTCATGCTGATCGGCATCGTGAAGAAGAACGCGATCATGATGATCGACTTCGCGTTGGAGCGAAAACGGCAGGGCGAAACCGACCCGGTCAAGGCGATCTACGACGCCTGCCTGCTGCGTTTCCGTCCGATCATGATGACCACCATGGCGGCGCTCATGGGCACGTTCCCGATCGCGATCGGCGCCGGATCCGGTTCGGAGTTGCGTCAGCCGCTCGGCATCGCCGTCGTCGGCGGCCTATTGCTGTCGCAGCTTCTCACGCTGTACATCACGCCGGTGATCTACATCTACTTCGAACGCCTGGCGGCGCGGTTGACCGGCGGCGCGGCCGCGTCGCAACCGGTCGAGACTCCCCACCCCGCGGAGTAGCCTCGGCGTTTACCATACCGGACGATATCGCAACGGCGCGAATTCGCAGGGATTGCCGCCCAAAAATGTTATGCGCGCCGGCTCCGCTTTCGCCGATCTGCTAACGAGACCTTAACGCTGCCGGCCCCAAATTGGGTGCGCCGCCGCGAAACGCCGCGGGGGTCTCGGAGCACAAATGAGCGACCAGGACATCAAGTATACGCGCTTGCCCGCCGGCAAACTCGAAGACGTGCTGCGGCTGCATGAACGCTTTGTGGCGCGGCAGCCCGGCGGTCAGCGCGCGCTCCTGTCGTTCCACGACTTGTCGGGCCTCGATCTCGCGGGCCGCGATCTTTCCGAGGCGGACCTGACGGGCGCGCGCCTGCGCCAGGCGCGCCTGGTCGGCACCAAGCTTCGCATGGCGAACCTGTTCGGCGCCGATCTGCGCATGGTTAATCTCGAACGCGCGGACCTGACGCGCGCCGACCTTCGCGGCGTGTGCCTGCGCGGCGCCGAGCTTTCCGACGCCATTTTCGTCGAGGCCGACATTCGCCAGGCGGTTCTTGCCCAATACAAAGGCTACGGCAAGCTGCGCGTGCTGTCCTACGACCGCACTCCGGCGGAACTCTCGGCGATCAATGCCCAGCGCGTCGACATGAGCCGGGCGCAGCTCGGGGGCAGCGTCATCCTGCAAGCCGACCTGACCGACGCCAATCTGCGCTCGGCGAGCTTCCGCAACGCCGACCTGCGCAATTGCATGCTGGTCGGCGCGAACATGGACGGCGCCGACTTAGGCCTTGCCAATTGCCGGGGCGCGGTGATGACCGGCGCGGTCTTGAGCGGCGCCAACATCGAGGGCGTCGATTTCAAGGACGCCGACCTGCGCGGCGCCGTGCTCGATCCGGAAGCGCTGAAGCGGAGCGAGGTCCGCAATGCGATAAAATCCCGCCCGCGCCCCGACGCCAACAAGCAGCTCGACGAGATTCTCGCCCTTCACGAGGCCTGGGTTACCTCGCTCGGCCGCGAAGGCGCGCGCGCGGACTTCACGGAAGCCAATCTCGCCGGGCAGCGATTGCGCGGCATCAACCTCGCCGCGGCGGCCATGGAGCGCGCCACCATGCGCGAGACGGATTTTGCCGCAGCCGAGCTTGCCATGGCGTCCATGGCCTATGCGGACTTGCGCAAGGCGGATTTGTCCTACGCCGACATGCGCGGCATCGATCTGACCCGCGCCACGCTCATCGGCGCCAATTTGGCCGGATCGAACCTCGGACCGATCATGGGGTTGAACCAGCAGCGCCGCAAGAACCCGGCCAATCTCGAACGGGCCAAGCTGGGGGATGCGGTGCTTTGCGACGCGGTGCTGCGCGAGGCGGTGCTGATCGGCGTAGACTTCACAAATGCGGACTTGCGCAACGCGGATTTGCGCCGCGCCGACCTGCGCCAGGCGAATTTCTCCGGAGCCCGGCTTGACGGCGCCAACATGCTCGGCGCGCGGACCGAAGGCGCGCGCGGCCTGGTGCCGCAGGCGGCGCAATAGCGCGGCCTTCAGGCGCGCGGACAGCGCGCCTTCAAGGAAAAGCTGAGCGGCAACTGCGGCTGGCCCGCCGGCAGGCGCCAGATCCGGTCCGCGCCTTCGACCAGGGTCGGGTACATGGCCCAGGCCACCCCGTCGTGCTCGCGCAAGTATTCGAGGGCCAAGCCCGCGTCATGCACCGCCATGACGATGTCGCCGAGCGGGTGCAGCCAATTGTAGAACCGCGTGTTGACCAGGGCGCCCGAGTTACCGGTATAAGTGCGCTCTTCATTGACGCCTATCGGCGCCCTGGCGAAATAGTCGTCCCGCACCTCGAAAAGCCCGTCGTCGCGCCGCATCATGGCAAAGGCGACCGGGTGCGGCTCGAGGAGGTAGAGAAAGCCACCCGGTTCGAGGAAGTCCGCCGCGATCTTGGCCCATCGACGAATGTCGGGCAGCCAGCAGATGGCGCCCCAGCTCACGTAGACAATATCGAAGCGGCCGTCGATCAGGCCCGGCGCGTCATAGAGGTTGCCCTCGACGAAGCGCGCCTCGAGGTTGGTTTCGGCGGCCAGCCGGCGCGCGGCCGCGATGGCGTTCGGGGAATAGTCAAGGCCGGTGACCAGCGCGCCGCGCCGCGCCAGCTTCAACGTATCCAGGCCGAAGTGGCATTGCAGATGCAGCAGCCGCTTGCCGGCGACGTCGCCGATCTCGGCGTCCTCGATGCCGTGCAGCGAGCTGCGTCCCTGGCGGAACGCCGCCACGGCGTAGTCGTCGGACGCGAGGTGGATACCCACCACCTCGTTCCAGCGGCGCCAATTGGCGTCGTTCCGTTCATCCATGGCGGCGCATCCAATGGGGCAGTCCAAGCCGCCGAAACTGTATTGGCGATTTTCAGGGTGTCCAGCCCGCAATCCAGACTTGACAGACATTCAACCGTATGATTGATTATCAACAAAATGATTGACTGATGGCCGCCGCACCATGAGCAAAGCCGCGCACCTTAGGATCGTTGGAGAGGAACCGTCCGCCGACGACGAGCTCGAGGCGTTGAACCTGGTGTTCTTCGCCCTGTCCGATCCGGTGCGGCGTGAGATCCTCGACCGGCTCGACGGCCACGATCTGCTGGTGTCGGAGGTCGCGGCGCATTTCGCAATTTCGCTCCAGGCCGTCTCCCGCCACATCCAGGTTCTGGTGCGCGCCGGTCTGGTGCGGCAGGAGCGCACTGGCCGCATCAGCCGCTGCCGGCTGGACGCCGGTCCGATCTACGGCGCATCGGTCTGGCTCAATCGCTACAGCAAATACTGGCAGGCGCAATTCGATCTGTTGGCGGCGTCGCTCGAGGAGATCGAACGCGAGAGGGCGGCGACGGCAAAACAGCGTATGCGGCGCAAATCGCGAAGACCGGAGCCGCGCCGGCGCAAATAGACCGATACATCAACGATGGAGACATGGGATGGCCGACCATAAAGTGGTATCGCCCGATCATTGGGTCGAAGCGCGCAAGCAGCTGCTCGCCAAGGAAAAGGAATTCACCAAGCTGCGCGATCAGCTGAGCGAGGCGCGGCGGAACCTGCCTTGGGAGCGCGTCGACAAGCACTACGTGTTCGACGGGCCGAAGGGCAAGGAGACCCTGGCGGATCTGTTCGACGGCCGCAGCCAGCTCGTCGTCTACCACTTCATGTTCGGGCCCGATTGGGAGGTGGGCTGCAAGAGCTGCTCGTTCTGGGCCGACAATTTCGAGCGCAACGTCGTCCATCTCAAGGCGCGCGATGTGACCACGATCGCGATTTCGCGCGCGCCGATCGAAAAGCTGACCGCGTTCCAGAAGCGCCTCGGCTGGACCTTCAAATGGGTTTCGTCCCTGAACAACGATTTCAACTTCGACTACCACGTCTCGTTCACGCCGGAAGAGCTTGCCAAGGGCGAGGGCTACTACAACTACGCCTTGTCGAAGGGCTTTCAGGGCGACGAAAGGCCTGGCATCAGCGTTTTCTACCGCGACGCCGGCGGCGCGATCTATCACACCTATTCCTGCTACGGCCGCGGCCTGGATCTGATGAACACGGCCTACAACATCCTCGACCTGGTGCCTTTGGGGCGTAATGAAGCGGAAGACGGGCCGCAGTCCTGGGTGCGCCTTCGCGACAACTACGGCCGCTGACGGAGCCACGCAGAGGATCGAATGAACTACCGGGACACCAGCCGGCGGCTCGCCGAGTACCGGCAGCAGATCGACGAACTTCGCGAGAAGATGCGGAGCGCGCAAGCGGCGATCGAACCCGAGGAAGTGCGCGACTACGAGCTCACCAATGCGAGCGGCAAAGTGACCTTGTCCGCGCTCTTCGGAAGCAAGGATACGCTCTTCCTAATCCATAACATGGGCACCACGTGTCCGAGCTGTACCATGTGGGCCGACGGGTTCAACGGCGTGTTCGAACACGTGCGCGCCCGTGCCGCCTTCGTGGTTTCGTCGCCGGATGCGCCGGCGTTGCAGCAAAGCTTCGCCGCGGCGCGCGGCTGGAGGTTTCCCATGGTCTCGCATCAAGGCACGACGTTCGCAAATGACATGGGTTACAGCCGGAACGGCGAGCCGATGCCGGGCGTCTCGGTCTTCAAGCGCAAGGCCGGAAAGATCCTGCGGGTGGCCGATTCGGCATTCGACGAGGGCGACGAGTATTGCGTCGTCTGGCGCCTCATCGATCTGATCCCGGAAGGCGCTGCCGGTTGGCGCCCGAGTTTCAACTACCCGGCCTAGGCCGGACCGCGCGATCCGCCGCTGAGCGCCTGCACCAAGTGCAGCGTGTCCGACGGCGCGAGCGGGTGCTTGAGGTCGAACACCTGCCCGCCGTTGACGAAGAACCGCATGTGCGCGCGCATCTTTTCCTGCTCGTCGACGATGCGGAACCGGATGCCGGGATATTGGCGGTCCAGATCGAGGAGCAGGTCGGCGAGCGTGGCGCCGCTCGCCTCGACCTCTCGCTCGCGCGTGTAGGAGAGCAGGGGGCCCGGAATGAGCACTTTCATGCCGCTGCGCCCCTAGCCGAGTTCCGCCGTCTCCACCGCATAGATCTCGGGCAGATGCCGCGCCAGGCACGACCAGCGCGTGCCTTCGTCGCGGCTCGTCCAGAGCTCGCCGCTGGTGGTTCCGAAATAGAGGCCGACCGGGTCGTGCGAATCCGCCGCCATGGCCTGGCGTTTGACGGTCCACCACGCCTGGGTCTTCGGCAGGCCCGCGTCAAGCCGCCGCCAGCGCTTGCCGCCATCGCGCGTGACATAGGCGCTCGGCACGCCGTCGGGACTGGTGCGCGGCCAGACCGTGTTGCCGTCCATGGGGAAGACCCACACGGTGTCCGCGTCGCGCGGGTGCACCACGATCGGAAAGCCGATATCGCCGACGCGCTTCGGCATGGCCTTGCCGATGCGCTGCCAGGTTTCCGACGGCCGGTCGAGCCGGTAGATGCCGCAGTGATTTTGCTGATAGAGCCGGTCGGGCCGGGTTGGGCATAGGCGCACGCAGTGGGGGTCGTGGAACTGGATGTTGGCCGCGTCGAGCCCATCGACCACTTCGAGGCCCCGCACGATGGGCGCCCAGGTCCGCCCGCGGTCGCGCGATTCGTGCACGCCGCCGCTCGACATGGCGAAATAGAGATGGGCCGCGTCGCGGGGATCGACGTTGATGGAGTGGAGCTTCGGCCCATCCGGCGTGCCGTCCTGCTCGCCGCCCATCCAGGCGCGGAATTGCGGATTGTCGTTCACGCCGGACAGCGGCTCCCAGTTGACGCCGCCGTCGTCGGATCTGAACAACCCTTGCGGCGACGTGCCCGCGTACCAGGCATCGGGCTCGCTGGCATGTCCCGGCGTCAGCCAAAACGTGTGATCGACGGCGCGGCCTTTTTCGCCCTCCGGCGCCTTCGGGAACGCCGGCGGTCTTGCGGCCTCCTTCCAGTTGCGGCCGAAATCGGTCGAACGAAAGATGGTCGGGCCCAGATGGCCTGTCTTCGCCGCCGCGAGAAGCGTGCGCCGGTCGCGCGGGTCAAGCACGACGTGGCTGATGATATGGCCGAGGAAATGCGGGCCGTCCACGCGCCACGTCCTGCGTGCGCCGTCGCCGCGATAAATCCACGCGCCCTTGCGTGTCGCGACCAGCACCAGCGTGCGGCTCGTCGGGCCTTTGCGCCGCTTCGGCGCCGGCGATTTCCGCTTCGATGTCTTCTTCGCTGTTCGTGCCATCGTTCATGCCTCCTGCACGGAAAACTGCCACGAGACGGACGAGTTATGATGGCTTTTAGCGTGAGCGAAAACGCAATGGCAATCAAGCCGCGACACGACCCCTGCCGATGTTTGGTATAGAATGGCGGTGCAAGGCAGACCGCCACGTTGAGGATGCGCCGACAGATGGTCGGTGCCGAGAGCTATGTTCCTCGAACGAGGGAACAATGGAAAGCCCGGTCAAATATGCCCGCAGCGGCGATGTTTACATCGCCTACCGCGTTTTCGGCGATGGCCCGCGCGACATCGTCTTGATCCCGGGCACCATCTCGCACGTCGAACTGCTGTGGGAGGTGCCGAGCAACGAGCACCTGCTCAAGAGGCTCACGGCTTTCGCGCGCGTGATCGTCTTCGACAAGCGCGGCCAGGGGCTTTCCGACCGGGTGGCCGAGCAGACGCTGGAAGAGCGGGTTGGCGACGTGCGCGCGGTAATGGATGCGGCGGGGTCCGAGCGCGCGACCATCTACGGCTGGTCGGAAGGGGGCCCGATGTGCCTGATGTTTTCGGCCACCTATCCGTCGCGAACCTCCGCCCTGGTGCTGTTCGGCACCTATGCGTCGATGCAGGGGGAACCTTTGTCGGTCAGCCGCGAGGCGTTCGAAAGATTTCTCGGCGATCTGGACGCCCACTGGGGCGAGGGAGCCTTGCTGCGCCGGAATGCGCCGAGCCGGCGCAGTGACCCGGCGTTCCTGCAGTGGTATTCCAGAATTGAGCGTGCGGCGGCAAGCCCCGGGTCGCTTCGCGCCTTGATGACGGCCAATTTCGAGATTGACGTTCGCCATTTGCTCCCGGCGATCCAGGTGCCGACGCTGATATTGCATCGCGCCGGCGACGAGCTGGTTCGCGTCGCATCCGGCCGCTACCTGGCGGAACGCATTCCCGGCGCCAAGTACGTGGAGCTTCCCGGCACCGATCATATGGTGACCGATCGAGAGACCCAGGACGTCATCGCCGACGAGATCGAGGAATTCATAACCGGTACGCGCCGGCGCCTTGAGCCCGACCGCGTGCTCGCCACGGTCATGTTCACCGATATCGTACGCTCCACCGAGCGCGCTGCCGAGCTGGGCGATGCGCGCTGGCGCGAGCTGCTCGGCAATTATTACGCCGTCCTGCGAAAGGAATTGTCGGCATTCCGCGGACATGAGATCAGTACGGCGGGCGATGGGCTGCTTGCCACCTTCGATGGACCGGCGCGCGGCATACGATGCGCCTGCGCCGTGCGCGAGAAGATGCGGCCGCTTGGTCTCCAAGTTCGCACCGGGCTGCATACCGGCGAGTGCGAGCGCATCGGCGACGACATCGGCGGAATTGCGGTGCATATTGCGGCCCGCGTCGCGGCCGTCGCGGGACAGGACGAAGTGGTGGTATCCGGCACGGTCAAGGATCTCGTCGCGGGTTCCGGCCTGAAATTCGTCGATCGCGGCGCACACAACCTCAAGGGCGTGCCCGGCGAATGGCGGCTGTTCGCGGTTCAATAGCGAAAGACGCAGCGCTTGAGGGACGTGATCGATTTGCGGGCATCGCTGGCGTCCCCGGCAGGATTTGAACCTGCGACCCCAGGATTAGGAATCCTGTGCTCTATCCGGCTGAGCTACGGGGACATGCCGCGGAATATATAGCTCAGTTGGGCATCTCCACCAAGGCGGCCTGTCGGATGTTCGTGAGCGGCGACCGATCATAGCCGAGCGTGCAACGCGAGAGATGTCCTCAGCCGGGCACGCGATACAGCGTCACGCCGAGATGCCCCTTGTTGAAGAGCCTTTTCAGCAGGGGCGGCAAGTTGTCCGGATTGATGAGGAGGCCGAGGATTTTCCGCAAGCCTCTCGGCGGCGGTTCCCGCCGCTCGAGCACGATCCAATCGGCGCGGGGTTGGTAATCCGGAATTCGGGCCGCGCTCATGAGGCGGCTCGGCGTATTGGCGCGGACCGGATCGTAGAAGTATAGGTCGCCGGGCCTCGGCGGCACCTCCGATACCTTTTCGAAGGTGCCTTTCCACTTCAGGAGCTGCTCGGCGCGGTGAACGGATCCCGGATCGGTGTGAATCGTCGGACCGCCGGGGCTGGTCAATTCGGTCAAGGTAAATGCGCCGAACAACTGGTCCTTGCTGTCGAGATCGATGCTGATCAAGTTGCTGCCCACGAGTGCTGCGCCGATGAGCAGTGCCAGGCGACGCCTGCCGCTTTCCCAAAGAGACGCCAAGGCAAGGCCGGTCAATATCGAGGCGCAGACCGCCGTGACCGTGACGTATCGCGGAAGCAGGGTCAGGAAGCCCACGGGCGCCCCTGCCGCGACAAACCACGTAGCGCCAAGAGCGGTGAGCAGCGTCAACAGTCGCCGGGTTTGAACGTCGGCCGTGCGGCGCGCCAGCAACCACGCCGACAGCGGGATGCCGACCCAGAAAAGCAGACCGAAGTAGTGACTGAAGATCAGCATAAGAAACGGATCGATAACCGGGTGAACGATGGGCGTTCCGCTCCCTTGCTCGATCCAGCGATTTATGTCGGTGTCATGATGGAATGCCGCCGTATACCGGTGGAGCGGATTGCCGGTCGCGTACCAGAAGTAGGCCATCTCCGCGAGGATTACCGGCACGAAGCCCGCTGCCATGGCCCAGTACCACTTTCTGGGCATTCCATACCCGGCAAGGAAAAGCAAACCGTAGGTCAGGAGCAGGAATACCGAAGTCTCGCGTGTGAGCATTCCAAGCGCGGCCAAGGCGCCGGCGCCGAGCAAGCGGCGCCACGACGGGCCGGATGTGATCGAGGCGTAGAAAAGATAGACCGACGCAAGTACGAAGAACGCCTCGATGGGATCGACCGAGGCGGTCGTGGACCAGAGAATCAGGATAGGCGACGTCGCGAGAATCGCCGCGACGGCGAACGCGGACCTCGCGCCCGAAACGGAGTAGATCCACGCGATGACGAGCAGGACCAACCCGAGCGCGTAGAGCAGCGTTGGCACGACAAGCGAAAAAAGATTGTCGCCGAGCAATGTGATTGAAAGCGCCAAGGGAACGGTGATCGTCTCGCGAGACGCAAGCAGCTCGCCGACATACGGAAAGTGATCGAGCCAGCCCTTACCGCCCTTCCAGTAATCGTAATCGTCGGAGCCGGTGTAGCCGACCCAGCCCAGGTTGATGGATACGAGGAACAGCGCGAGGGCGCACAGGACGATGCCCAAGAAGGCAAAGGTCGACTGCCGTGCGAGGGCGCCGTCCCGGGACAAGGCACGAACTCCGTTCTTCATGACGCCACGTCCCTCTCGGGTGCATCTGGAAGCGTTTCGATGCGAATGAACGGCAAGCCGAATTCTCTCGACGTCATAGTCGAGCGCCTAAGCGCGAGCGCTGCCGCCGCGCCGCCCGCGAAATGGCGCGCTCGCCGACGATATCTTGCGGCGGCAATACTAAGAAGAAATTAACTCTTACCTGCGCCGGCCGCACCAGGGCTATGGGCGCTTCTGCCGCGCCCGCGCGGCCGCCGCGATTTCGCTCAGCGTGGCGCGGGTGGTGATCACTTCCGCATCGATCTTGAGTTCGATCAGCGCGGCGGTATCGGCGGCGAGCGCCGCGTCCAAGGCGGGTGCGAACTCGCTCGTGGCGGAGACGCTGGCCCCGAAGCAGCCATAGGCATGGGCGAGGGCGGCGAAGTCCGGATTGACCAGGTCGCTGGCGCTGATGCGGCCCGGATAGTCGCGCTCCTGATGCATGCGGATGGTGCCGTAG
>DASQHM010000049.1:0-3304 GCA_035632095.1 Candidatus Cybelea sp.
TTGAAGGGTTTCCTGCTCTATCCGCTGATGACCGTGAAGGTCATCGCCGCGATCCACTGGCCGGCGGCATGGCTATGGCTCAAGGGCGAGCGCGTCCGGCCGCGGAGCGCGCCGCTGTGACGAGCGTCGACGTACGCGGCCCGCGCGACGTGCTGACGGAGCCCGGCCTCACGCGATGGATGCGGCTCGCTCTGGTGCTGGTGTCGCGAGCGCGCGCGGGTCATCTCACGGTGTGCATCGACGGCGCCCGTGAATATCGTTTCTCTGCCGCGGGGCCGGGGCCGCGCGCGGCCGTGATCGTTCACGATCAACGGGTCGCGCGGCGCATGTTCATGGGCGGAAGCCTCGGCGTCGCGGAAGCCTATCTCGACGGCGATTTCGACAGCCCGGATCTTACCGCCCTGGTCGAATGGGCATGCATCAACGAGGATGTGGACGCAACGCTTCTCGGCAAATCCTGGTATCGTGTCGCACGCCGCCTCTACCACGTGCTTCGTGGCAATTCGCGCAGAGGCAGCCGCCGCAATATCGCCAGCCACTACGATCTCGGCAACGACTTCTACCGGCGCTGGCTCGACCCCGGCATGACCTATTCCTCGGCCATATTCGGCGCCAAGGGCGAAGATCTCGAGGCGGCGCAAGTGAACAAGTACCGCCGTCTTGCAGAAATCCTGAGACTCGAACCGGGTCAAAGTCTGCTCGATATCGGGTGCGGATGGGGCGGCTTCGCCTGTTTTGCCGCCCGCGAGTTCAATTGCCGCGTCACCGGCATCACCATCAGCCGGGAGCAATTCGAATACGCGCGCGCCCGGGTGGCGGAGCTCGGTCTCTTGGACAAAGTGCAGATCGAGCTTCGCGACTATCGCGACATCCGTGACGAGTTCGACCGCATCGTCTCGATCGAGATGTTCGAGGCGGTGGGCGAGCGCTACTGGCCGGTGTTCTTCAACAAGCTTCGGCAAACCTTGCGGCCGGGTGGCCGCGCCGCGCTGCAGGTCATCACCATCGCCGATCGCTATTTCGAGGATTACCGGTCAAAGATGGATTTCATTCAGCGCTACGTGTTTCCCGGCGGCATGCTGCCCTCGCCGCAGACGTTCCGCGACGGCATACGGAATGCCGGCCTGCGGCTGCTGGACGAGTCAGCCTACGGTGCGCATTATGCTCGCACGTTGTCGCTGTGGCGGCAGCGCTTTGTCGCCGCATGGCCGGACATTCGCGGCGGCGCGTTCGACGAGCGGTTCCGGCGCATGTGGGAGTACTACCTGTGCTACTGCGAGGGCGGTTTTTTGGCGCGGAGCATCGACGTCATGCAGGTGGCGATGACCCGCGACTGACTCCGATCGCCGCCACGCGTTTGATCGCCTATGCGCTCCCCGCCGTTCCTCTCGCGCTAGCAACCATACCGCTCTACATCTATTTGCCCGCCTACTACGCCGAGCATGTCGGCCTCGGACTTGCCGCCGTCGGCGCGGTGCTCCTGGGCGCGCGATTGTGGGACATGCTCACCGACCCGCTGCTCGGCCTGCTTTCCGACCACACGAAGAGCCGGCTCGGCCGCCGCAAACCCTGGGTCATGGCCGGGGCGGTGCCGGCGACGCTTGCCATCGTCATGCTGTTCATGCCGCCGGCCGGCGTCGGCGTCTGGTATCTCCTGGGCTGGAGCCTGCTGCTCTACATCGGCTGGACAATGATCGTCGTGCCGCACCAATCGTGGGGTGCGGAGCTTTCCGACGACTACCACCAGCGGACCCGCGTGTCGGCGTTTCGCGAGGGCGCGGTGATCCTCGGCACCGTGATGGCCACCGGGTTGCCCTTGCTGCTCGGCGCCGACACGTCGCGGAGCATGTCGACGCTGGCGTGGACCGCCGCAATCGCCCTGCCGCTTTGCATTCTTGTCACGGCCTATGCCGTCGCGGACCGCGCGCCGCGCGAAACGGCGCAGCCTGACTGGCACAGCGCCTGGCACGCGCTGACTTCCAACCGGCCGTTTCGCCGGCTGCTTCTGGCCTATCTGATCAACGGCGTCGCCAACGGATTGCCCGCTACGCTGTTTCTGCTCTACGTCGGACACGTGATCGATGCGCCGCAGGATGCGAGCCTGTTGCTGTTCGTCTATCTGGTGAGCGGCATTCTGGCGATCCCGCTATGGGTCGCCCTGAGTTATCGGCTCGGAAAGCACCGGGCCTGGGCGACGGCCATGCTGTGGGTCTCGGCGGTATTCGCCGTCGTGCCGTTTCTCGGCATGGGGAATGTTCGCGCCTTTTTCGCCGTGTGCATTCTTTCGGGCATCGGCCTCGGCGCCGATCTAGTGCTGCCGACCGCCATGCAAGCCGATGTGGTCGACCTGGACCGGCTGCAGACCGGGGCGCGGCGGACCGGGCTCTATTTCGCGCTCTGGAGCATGGCGACGAAGCTGGCGCTCGCGGCCGCGGTTGGTATCGCCTTCCCGCTGCTCGACCTGGCCGGTTTCGTCGCGGTCGGATACAACGGCCCACGCGCCCTGACCGCGCTTTCATCGCTCTATGCCATGCTGCCGCTCGCGTTCAAGCTGGTGGCGGCGGCGGTGGTGTGGAATTTCCCGCTCGGCGAGACGGCGCAGACCACGCTGCTGCGCGAACTCGGCGAAGAGCCGGCTTAAACGATCTTCGCCTGGGTCATTTCCTTGGCCACGGCGGGGAACAGATCCTTCGGGATGTAACGGCCGATGGGGACGCGTTCGCCGAGCGCTCGTGCCAGTTCGGCGTTGTCAAGCACGGCAGCGCCTTGACGGCGCGCCGCCTGCACCAGCGCGATCGCCTGATCGTCCCTGCCCTTGCAGACCACCAGAGGAGCGGGCGTTTCGCCGCGCACGAAGCGCATGCCGACGGCAATGCGGCTGCCGTCGACGAACATCATGTTGGCCTGCTTCACGCCGACCTTGGGACCGTGCATGACCTCGTGACGGACCCGGTGCATGGCACGCTTTATGACCGGGTCGCCGTCCTCCTCCTTCCGCTCGCGCTTCATTTCGGTGTGCGACATCTTCATGTCGCGGGCGAACAGAAAACGCTGAAGTCCAATGTCCAGTAACCCCGACAGTAGAAACAACGCGGCGACCGATGTGACGATCGGGAACAATACCCTGCCCAACACCGGCTGAATACAGCCGATGCCGCAAGCGGACGATTTCAACAGCATTCCGACGTCGTGCCGCAGCACGGACCAGAGCACCAACGTCACCACCACAGCTTTGATGAAGGACTTTATCAACTCCATCAGATTCTTGAGGCTGAATAGCTTCTTGAACCCTTCCGTCGGGCTG
>DASQHM010000050.1:0-10188 GCA_035632095.1 Candidatus Cybelea sp.
AGGGTTTCGTGACGAGGAGGCTGTGCGGCAGCATGCCGTCGTTGTTTCTGAACGCGACATGCACCTTCCAGCCCACCGGCACCACGACCGTGGCGTCGCCCTTGTAGTAGCCGTCGAAATTGAGCGCGCCGTTGTTGGGATTCCACCCGGCGACGATGTCCAGCGAAACGGACTTCGCCGCCGCGTCAACTTTCATCCAAACCGGGTGAATTGTCTCGTCGGCGGTCGCAGCACGCCAATCGCCGGCTGCGAGAACCATCGGCAGCGCCGCAACGGCGGCACGCAACAATCGGCGCATCGCGCCTCCATGAATCCAGACTGTAGAAACGGAGCGGGCCCATTCTTGTTACGGAACGGGCCCGCAATGAACGCTACGGCGCGAACTATTCGAGGCCAAACACCACGACCGAGTCGCCGTACTTGTAGTTGAGCTGGAAGTTGCCGCCGGCGGCGACCGCGACATACGGTTTTCCGTTCACTTCGAACATGCTTGGTGCCGCGTTCACGCCCGCGCCGAGCTGCGCCTGCCACAACACCTTGCCGCTGCGTGCGTCATAGGCCTTGAACGACCCGTCGCCTTCGCCGGCAAACACCAGATCGCCCGCCGTGACCGAGGCGCCGCCGATCATGGGTTGATCGGTCTTCACCTGCCAGGCGATCTTGCCGGTATCGACGTTCACCGCGGTGACGTTGCCGTACTGCGCTTCGCCGGGGATGGCGACGAACGCGCCGCCGAGCCACAGCGCGCCCTTCTGCCAAGGCTCGTTCTTTACGATGTAATGCATCGGCTGATGCAGATTGACGCAATAGAAGAAGTTGGTGTTCGAGCTGTAGGCGCAGGGCGACCATTCCACGCCGCCGTTGGCGCCGGGCAGCATGCGCGTGCCCTGGCCGGGCGTCGGCAGCGCGAACAGGTTCTCGTGCGGAACCATCGGATCGGAACGGCGCAGCAGCCGCCCGTTGGCGCGGTCATGCACGTAAACCCAGCCGGTCTTGCCGCCGTGCACCACGGCGGGAACCACCTTGCCGCTGGCATCCTTCACGTCGACCAGCACCGGCGGCGATACGGAGTCCAAGTCCCAGACGTCGTGCGGCACGTACTGATAGGCCCACTTGGCCTTGCCGGTGTTGGCGTCGAGCGCTACGAGTGAATCGACCCAGCGGTTGTCGCCCGGGCGGACCGAGCCGTCCAGATCCGGCGACGGATTGCCGGTGGTCGCGAAGATCGTGCCGGTCTTCGCATCGATGCTGTTGGTCATCCAGTTGGAGCCGCCGCCGCGCATCCACGAGTCTTTGTACTTGCCGGACGCGATGGCCGCCTTCTCCCCGGCGATGTCGCGGTTCAGCGGATTGATGCCGTCGGCCTTGTTGCCGAAGGCGCCTTCCCAGCCGCGAATGCCGTCCGGGCCTTCGTCGTTCGGCGCCGGAATGGTATGCCAGCGCCACACCAGCTTGCCGTCCGCCACGTTGTAGGCGCTGATGAAGCCGCGGATGCCGTATTCGGCGCCCGCGATGCCGACGATGATCTTATCCTTATAGATCGTCGGCGCCTGGGTCTCCGAGTAGCCCATCTCGTTGTCGGCGATCTGAACTTCCCAGACTTTCTCGCCGGTCTTCTTGTTCAACGCGACGAGTTCGGCGTCCAGCGTCTCCAGGATCAGCTTGTCGCCGGCGATGGCGACGCCGCGGTTGTTCGGGCCGCAGCAGATGATGTTCTTGCCGAGCTTCTGCTGATAGTGCCAGAGCTGCTTGCCGGTCGCGGCATCCACCGCGAAGACATGATCGTAGGGCGTCGTCACGTACATGATGCCCGCTTCGACGATCGGCGTGTTCTCGAACGAACCGATCACGCCGGTCTGGAAAATCCATTTGATGCGGAGCTGATTGACGTTCGAGGTGTTGATCGCCTTGCTGGGCCAGAAACGCTGCTGGCCGAGGTCGTGGCCGTACACGAGCCAGTCCTTGCTCTGCGAACCCGCATTGACCAAATCCTCCCAGCTCGCCGCTTGAGTCAAGCCGGCCGTGCCGAGTGTCAAAGCCGCCGCCGCAGCGGCGAGAATTTTACGCATTGCGCCCCTCCCCTCGTTGTGTTTTTCGCTTCAGCCTTGCCGATACGCAAAACCGCGCTCAATCACAGACCAGCGAGCTTACTGCAATCCAGGCGGGAATCTACTCCGATTACCAAACAATCATAGTATGGGTCGCCGATATTGTCGTGCTCGCCAACAAACTTCCGCCTCCGCGTCGCGCGGCGCCGCGCGCGGTTCATCGAGCGTCAATTCCGCGCCGCCGGGCGCGGCGCGCCGATCGCCTCGACAATGGCCGCCGTCAAGCTGCGCAGTTTCCTTTCGCTGTAGGCGTAACGGTGGCAAATCAGCTCGCTCTCGTCGCCGGTCTCCTTCAGCGAACGATTGTTGCGGAAGCGCGCCGCGGCGACCGAGGCTTGATCCTCGCCGCTCGCGGCGGCGAGATCGCGGTCCTGCTGCGTGACCGTCTCGGCGATGACCTTCGAACGCACCACCTGGTCGCGCACGCCGTCCAATAGAATGCCGCGATAGAGGTTGGTGCGCTCGAGCAGGCCGGAGAACACCAGCAGGAGCGAAGCGCGCCGCGCGGCTCCCGCCGATTTGGCCAACGCGCGGATCGCCTCCGATCCCGCCGCAGGCGGATTTTCCGGATTGCTGGCGAACTCGACCGTCTCGCGCGCTTTGCGATTCTTGCTCCACGCGCCAGACTTCGGCATCGGTTGCGGCACTGGACCGGGCCAGATCATTTCGGCGGTGAGCTGATCGACTTGCGGTGCGTCGCAGGGCCAGTCGGCCAACGGCTCCGCGCCGCGCGCCGCGCCCAGCGACAAAATGCCGGAGCTCGCGAATGCGAACGCAAGACGCCGCGCCGCCCTGAAGCCAAGGCCCATGCGTTCCCCCGCATTGCGAAAGATCGATTGCTCGGCCGATCTTTGGTGCACAATACCGCGTCATGATGCGGTTGCGGCCATGCGCTGTCAAACCGCGTAGCGCGAAGGAGTTCTGGATTCGCATGCCTGACATGCTGCGCCGAGCGGTCTTTGCCGCAGGTCTTTGCGCCGCGCCGTTGTTTGCGGGAGCCGCCGACGCGCCCCTCACGCCGGATCAGATGATAGCCGCCTGCGCCAGCGAGGCGGGCGAGCGGGCCGAGAGCGCCGGCCGCGGCTCGCACTACACGGTCACGCATTCGGAAACGTCCCGCTTCAAGGGCTATGACCTGGTGCGCATCGACCTCACCTCCGGCGAGGGACGCTTGCTGCACGCCACCTGCAAGTTCCGCGACGGCAAATTGTTCGACATCGCGGATTGACGGTTCAATGACGCTTGCCGCCCTGCCTTGGCTGTGGATGCCGATCACCATCCTCGCCGCATCGTTTCAAACCTTGCGCAATGCGGCCCAGCGCCACCTGATCCGCGATCTCGGCACGGCGGGCGCGACCTTGGTGCGCTTTCTTTACGGCCTGCCTTTCGCCGCCGTCTGGCTCTATGTGGTGCGCGAGGCGACGCAAGTGTCGCTGCCGCAGCCGAACGCGCCCTTCGTCGGCTGGGTATTGGCCGGCGCGCTCGGCCAGATCGCCGCAACGGCGCTGCTGCTCCGCACCATGCAGGAGCGCAACTTCGCCGCCGGCGTCGCCTATTCCAAGACCGAGATCATCCAGGTGGCGGTGTTCTCCATCGTGCTGCTGGGCGATCCGCTGTCGCTCGGCGCCGGCATCGCCATCGTCCTGGCGAGCCTCGGCGTGGTGCTGATTTCGCCGCAGTCGGGCGATGTGGGCCTCGGCGGCATCACCCGCGCCTGGACCTCGCGCGCGGCGCTGTTCGGTCTCGGCTCCGGCGCGGCCTTCGCCGTTTCCGCCGTGGGCTATCGCGGCGCGGCGCTGGCGATCGGCTCGAGCTCGGTCTTTCTCGCCGCGGCCTATTCGCTGGTGTGGGCGCAAACCCTGCAATCGGTCATGCTCGGCGGCTGGATGGCGGTCACCCAGCCGCGTGCTCTGACGGCGGTGGCCAAGGGCTGGCGTATTTCCGTCGCGGCGGGATTCGCCGGCGCCGCCGCCTCGGCCGGGTGGTTCACCGCCATGGCCATGCATCCGGTGGCGCCTGTGCGCACGCTCGGACTGGTCGAGGTTCTGTTCAGCTATTTCGTCTCGCGCCGGGTGTTTCGCGAACAGCTCAGCGCCGTGGAGATCGCCGGGCTGGCGCTGCTGGTGCTCGGCGTCGCCGTGATGACTTTGGCGCCTTGACGCCGAAAGCTCAGCCGATCACGCCGTCCTTGCGAAGCTTCGCGATCTGGTCTCCGGAATAGCCGAGGTCCGCGAGGAGCGCGTCGCCGTTTTGGCCGAGTTTCGGCGCGGCCTTGGGCACGCCGACCGCGCTTCCGTTCCAGCGGAAGCCGGCACCGAACGTCTCGCCGGGTTTGCCGCCGTGACCGTCCGGCACGGTCATGCCGATGCCGCCCGTCTCCCGATAGGCGCCGTCGATGAATTCGGGCAGCGAACGCACCGCCGCGGCCGGCACGCCGGCCTTGGTCAGCGCCGCCTCCCAATCCTTCGACGGCCGGCCCTTGAAGGCGGCGTGAAGTTCGCTCATCAGCTTCGGCGTGGCGAGATTGCGCAACATCGAGCCGGCGTCGTCGGGCCGGATTTTCAGATAGTCGGGCGCCGACGCGAGCTCCGGCCGGCCGAGCACGCGGCACAGCGCATCGAACTGGCCGAGCGTGTTGGCCGCAGTGGAGAGCCAGCCGTCGGCGGTCTCGAACAGGCTGGCGCCGGGGCTCGCGGCAAAGCCCACGTTGCCGACGCGCTGGGGCGCGTCGCCCGTGAGCATGTAGCGCGTCGCCATGGGCGACATGAGGAAGAGCGCGGCATTGGCCATGGAAACGTCGAGCTCGATCGGCGCGGAATCGCCGCCGCGCCGCGCGGCGATGGCCGCTAGGATCGCGAGCGCGCCCATCATGCCGGTCGCCAAGTCGATCACCGGAAACCCGACCTTGACCGGCGGCGCGTCGGCCCTGTCGCCCTGCAGCATCATCATGCCGGTGGCGGCCTGCATGACGTGATCGTAACCGCCGCGGCCGGCGAGCGGGCCCGACTGGCCCCAGGCGGAGATCGAGCAATAGACGATGCGCGGATTAATTTGGCGCAGACGCTCCGGTCCGAGACCGAGGCTCTGCATCTTGCCAGGCCGGAAGTTCTCGACGAACACGTCCGCCGTTTCCGCCAGGCGTTCGATCACGCGGCGTCCGTCCGCCTTGGCGATGTCGATGGCGAGCGAGCGCTTTGCCACATTGGCGGCGACGAAACCCGGAGCGAGGCCCTGCAGGCCCGGCTGGGTCGCCAGATCGCGCATGCTGTCGCCGATGCCGGGTTTCTCGACCTTGATCACGTCGGCGCCGAGCATGCCGAGAAAATGCGTCGCATAGGGACCGGCGAGGACGTGGCTCAAGTCGAGGATGCGGAGGCCGGCGAGCGGAAGGGACATGGGTATCTCCGACACAAGTATCTGCGGGCGCCGAGAACGCGCTTTATCGAAACTCAGGCAGGATTATATTCGTCCGCGCCAATCACACCACGCGAGATGCGCCGGCCATGAGCGCGCCCGAGCATAGCCAGTTCGATCTGCTGCGGAGCCGCCGCCTGCTGCCGCTGTTCCTGACCCAGTTCCTCGGCGCCTGCAACGACAACGTGTTCAAGAACGCGTTCGTCATCATGCTGGCGGTCCGGACCGCGGATTCGAGCCTGCTGGTCAATCTCTGCGCCGCGATCTTCGTGCTGCCGTTCTTTCTGTTCTCCGCCACCGCCGGCCAGATCGCCGAACGCTTCGAGAAGGCGCGGCTGATCCGCATCATCAAACTGGCGGAAATCGCCATCATGGCGATCGGCGCCTATGGTTTCGTCAGCGACAGCACGCCGCTGCTCTACGTATCGCTGTTCAGCATGGGCGTGCATTCGACGTTTTTCGGGCCGATCAAGTATTCCATCCTGCCGCAGCACCTGCGGCCTGAGGAATTGGTCGGCGGCAACGGCCTGGTCGAGATGGGCACATTCATCGCCATCCTGCTCGGCACCATCGCCGGCGCCGTGCTGATCAGCCTGCCCGGCGGGGCCGGGCTTGCAGCGACCGCCGTATTGCTGCTGGCGATCCTCGGCTGGCTGGCGAGCCGCGCCATTCCGGCGGCGCCGGCAGCGGCGCCGGCCTTGCGCATCAACTGGAACATCGCCACGGAGACCTTGCAGATCATCGGCATCGCGCGCGAGCGGCGCGCTGTGTATCTGTCGATCCTCGGCTGTTCCTGGTTTTGGATGCTGGGTGCCGCCTACATCACCCAGCTGCCGAACTACGCCACCACCACGCTCGGCGGCAACGAGCAGGTGATCACCCTGCTTCTCGCCACTTTCTCCGTCGGCGTCGGCCTCGGCTCGCTGCTCTGCGAGCGGCTTTCCGGCCACAAGGTGGAGCTCGGCCTGGTGCCGTTCGGCTCCATCGGGCTCAGCCTGTTCGGCATCGACCTCTACTTCGCCGCCAACAACGTGGTCGACGCGGGCGGATTGCGCGGGCCCCTGGCTTTTCTGCTCGATCCGCGCGACTGGCGGGTGCTGATGGACCTGCTGCTGCTCGGCACCTTCGGCGGGTTCTACATCGTGCCGCTCTACGCCATCATCCAGAGCCGGAGCGCGCCCGACAAACGCTCGCGCGTGCTCGCCGCCAACAACATCCTGAACGCCCTGTTCATGGTGGCGGCGGCCGGTCTCGCGGTGCTCCTGCTGCGCGTCGCCGGCCTCAGCATTCCGCACATGTTCCTGGTCTTCGCCGGGCTGAACGCCTTGGTGGCGGCCTACATCTACACGCTGCTGCCCGAGTTCCTGATGCGCTTTCTTGTCTGGCTGCTCACCAGCACCATCTACAGCATCAAGCGCGTCGATCTCGACCGCATCCCCGACGAAGGCGCCGCCGTCGTCGTCTGCAACCATGTGAGCTACGTGGACGCCCTGATCATCGCCGGATCGTGCCGGCGGCCCATTCGCTTCGTGGTCGACGCGCCGATCTATCGCATGCCGGTGCTGAACTTCATCTTCCGCACCGCCGGCGCCATTCCCATCGCCTCGCAGAAGCGCGAGCCGGAGACCTTCGAGAACGCGTTCCGCCGCATCGCCGCGTATCTCCGCGACGGCGAGGTGGTCTGCATCTTCCCCGAGGGCATGCTGACCCGCGACGGCAACATGAACGCCTTTCGCGCCGGCATCGAGCGCATCATTTCCGAGAACGCCGTGCCGGTGATCCCCATGGCGCTGCGCGGCCTTTGGGGCAGCCTGTTTTCCTATGCGGAAACGCGCTTCCGGCAATTTCCGCAGAACCTGCGCCGCTCGGTCGAGCTGCTGTGCGGCGAGCCGATGCCGGCCGTCCTCGTCAATGCCGCCGATCTCGAATCCCGCGTCAAGGCCTTGCGCGGCGGCTGGGCGTAGGCCGGCGCGTCCTCGCCGGCGGCGGCTCTCGGCGGCAACTCAGGCCGTGTCGGAATCGGAACCGTCGCAAGTCGCGCGCGTCGGCTCGCCACCACACTCCGGCCAATCTGTTAACACGCTGTTAACTGTTCTGGGCCGCGCGTAGGGCCGCATGCGGCGGTTAATCCTTCCACAACCCGATCGGTGAATAGTGTTCGGGCCTTTCGGGGGAGGCGATCTTGCCGACGGACACATGCGCCGTCCGCTTCTCCATAGCCTCGCGGTGCGGCGCCCGATGATGCCCTCTCTGGAAAACGACTTCGGCACTCTAGCGGCGGAACCGACCGGGGCGGTCGAGCTCGCCGCCGTCGTTCCGGCTCGGCGCGGCGGGCGAGCCTTGCGAATTCCGCTGGTCGCGGCGCTCCTCGTGCTGGTCTCGGCCATCGCCCTGCCGCTCATGGTCGTGCTTTACGTGAGCGCGGCGGCGGTGCAGCAGAACGCTCTCGATCTGCTTCGGCAAAGCACCGAGGGTTTCCTGCGCGTCGCCGGAACCCGGGTCGACCTGCACCTGCGCCCGGTGACGGAGCAGTCGAGCTACATCACCTCGCTCATCGAATCGGGCCGGATCGATCCGGCCGATCAGGATGACTTCGGCAAGTTTCTCATCGGCGCGCAAGCGGCCTTGCCGCAAGTCCACGACCTGGCGTTCCTCTACGCCGACTATCACCTGCTCCGGGTCAACCGCGAACGGCACAGTGTCGTGCTGCGCGACTGGACCGGCGATGCCGATGCGCGCGCCATCGTCGAGGAAGCTTCGGCCAGCGCCAAGCCCTATTGGGGCGAGTTCTTCTACGTACCGGCCAGCGGCGCGACGCTGCTCAACTATCGCACGCCGGTGCGGCGGAACGGGCAGTTCCTCGGCGTACTTATCGCGGCGGTCTCGGTGGCGACGCTGTCGGATTTCCTCTCCCACGCCGCGACGCGCTATGCCGATCACGCCTATATCCTCGACGGTGCCGACTTGGTCGTCGCCCATGCGAACCTGGTCAACGGCACGAGCGGCCTTTCCCGCGCCCAACCACTGCCCACGTTGCGACAGGTCGGCGACCCGGTGCTGGCGCAGATATGGAGCGGCACGTCGAACAGCGGCATCGCCCTCGGTTTGGCGGCCGAGTTCGGCGGACGCGCGGTCACCATCGGCGAGGAGACCTACCTGTTCGTCCATCGCACAATTTCCGGCTACGGGCCCAGGCCCTGGATCGCGGGAACCTACGTGCCGCTGTCGTCCATCCGGCCGCAGTTGCAGCGCACCCGTTGGATCCTGGCGCTCGGCCTGCTGATCCTGCTGTCCGCAACCGCGGGCGTCACCCTTCTGTCCCACAGCCTGGCGCGGCCGGTCCGGCAATTCGCGCTTGCCTCCGAGGCGATCCGCCGCATGGATTTCGCCAACGCGCCACTCGTCGCGCGAAGCATGTTCCGCGAGCTCGACGCGAGCGCGCGCGCGTTCAACGCCATGCTCACGGGCATGCGCGAGGCGGCGGCCTATCTGCCGCGGAACCTGGTCCGCCGGCTCATGACGCCGGACGCCGCGGCGGCGCCACTCAGCCAGGAGCGCACCGTCACGGTGCTGTTCACCGACATCGGCCACTTCACCACCATGGCGGAGGGCTTGCCGCCCGCGGAGGTCGCGGCGTTCCTGAACGCGCACTTCAGCCTGCTCGCCGGCTGTATCGACGCGGAGGGCGGCGTCATCGACAAGTTCATCGGCGACAGCGTAATGGCGTTCTGGGGCGGACTTGAGCCTGATCCGCGCCACGCCGAGCGCGCGCTCGGCGCCGCGCTGCGCATCGCCGCCACGATCCGCACCGACAACGAGCGGCGACGCAAACTCGGTCTCGACCCGGTCCACCTGCGCATCGGCCTGCACAGCGGCCAGGCGACGGCCGGCAACATCGGCGCGCCCGGCCGGGTCAACTTCACGCTCGTTGGAGACACGGTCAACGTGGCGCAAAAGGTCGAGACCCTCGGCCGCACCGTGGGCTCGGACGAGGACGACGTGACGATCCTGCTCAGCGACGCCACGAACAGCCTGCTCGGCGAGGGGCTCGAAGCCTTCTCGCTCGGCCATCACCTGGTCAGCGGGCGCGCAAGTTCCATCGAGATCTTCCGGATCGTGGTGTAGGCGCCTGCCGCCGCCTATCCCTTCCACCCGGCTTTCGCCAGGCCTTCGTTGAAGACCGCCGCGTCCGCCGGGTTGCGGAACGGATAGGTCGCCGACACGTAAGCGGCGGAGAAGCTCGGCTGGAGCTTGCGCAAATGCGCGAGCGCCGCGCGTGCTTCGTCAAGGCGGTCGAGATGCGCCAGGGCCACGACCTTGCGCTGCCAGGCGCGCACGTTGCCCGCCTGCACGCCCAAGCTCCGCTCGAGGAAACCGAGACCGGCCTCCGGTTCGCCGAGCAGAATCTTGGCAAGGCCGAGATCCGCCAAACTCACCGGCAAGAACGCGAAGCGCGGGTCGATATCCAGAATGGCCGCGAGTTTCGGCACCGCCGCCGCCGACTGGCCGTCGAAAGTCAAGGCGCAGGCGAGGAAATGATAAGCGATTGAGGCGCTGGGATTGAGGGCAAGCGCCAGTTCCTCTTCTTCAATTGCCTTGCCGTAGGCGCGGCGCACCCAGAGCGTGGCGATGCCGAGCAACGCATGCGCCAGCCAATCGCTGTCGT
>DASQHM010000051.1:0-6303 GCA_035632095.1 Candidatus Cybelea sp.
GGGGGGGGGTGGGGCGGGGCGCCTTTCCGATCTTCCGGTGAGTTGACTCGATACTTCGGCTCGACGCAGTTTCCGCAGACCCAGGGATAGGTCCAATCGGCGACCTTACCCTTGTCCTCGGGCAGGTACGGGCTCCAGGCATCCGCCTTGATCGGCGCCTTGGTCTGCCAAACGATATCGAACTGCCCGTCAGGCTGGATTTCGCCGATCATCACCGGCTTCGACAGGTGATGGTTGGAGTTCATCACCGCCGTGAAGCCGCCCGGCGCCTTCACTTTTTGACCGTACATGGCCTGACGCACGGCATTGACTTCCGTGGTGCCCGCTTGCGTGACGGCTTGGCTCCACATCTTGAAGCCGATGTAAGTCGCTTCCATCGGATCGTTGGTGACGCGCTTCGGGTTCTTGATGAAGTCGTGCCACTCCTTGATGAAGGCGGTGTTGGTCGGATTCTTCACCGATTCGAAGTAGTTCCAGGCGGCCAGATGGCCGACCAGGTTCTTGGTATCGATACCCGATAGCTCTTCCTCGCCGACGGAGAAGGCAACGACTGGAATGTCGGACGCCTTGATGCCCTGGTTGGCCAATTCCTTGTAGAAGGGCACGTTGGCGTCGCCGTTGATGGTCGAGACGACCGCGGTCTTCTTGCCGGCGGCGGCAAATTGCTTGATGGCGGTAACCTCGGTTTGCCAATCCGAGAAGCCGAACGGCGTATAGTTGATCTTGATGTCTTCTGCGGCGACGCCCTTCGATTTCAAGAAGGCTTCCAGGATCTTGTTGGTGGTGCGCGGGTAGACGTAGTCGGTGCCTTCGAGCACCCAGCGCTTCGCCTCGCCGCCTTCCTTGCTCATCAGATACTCGACCGCCGGGATGGCTTGCTGATTCGGTGCGGCCCCGGTGTAGAACACGTTGTTGGAGCTCTCTTCGCCCTCATACTGAACCGGATAGAAAAGCAGGCCGTTGAGCTCCTCGAATACCGGCAGCACCGACTTGCGCGACACCGACGTCCAGCACCCGAAGACGACGGCGACCTTGTCCTTGGAGATCAACTCCCGCGCCTTCTCCGCGAACAACGGCCAGTTCGACGCCGGATCGACCACGACGGCCTCGACCTTCTTGCCGAGCAGCCCGCCGTGCTTGTTCACGTCGTCGACCATCATGAGCACGGTGTCCTTCAGCGTGGTCTCGCTGATGGCCATCGTGCCCGAAAGGGAGTGCAGCACGCCGACCTTGATCGTATCGTCCGCCGCAATTGCCGGCGCGGTAACGCCGGCTATGGCCGTCAGCAACGCAAGGCTGCCCACGGCGCTCGTGAATTTGCCCATATTTTGTCCTCCGACAGAGTGAAGCTCTGCGTCGCCCCGCCACGCAGAGGTCTCAATGACTTGGAGGGAGCAAAATCGGTGCCAATACGCGGGTACTATCACACGATCAATTCCACTGTGTTGATTCTATGCGCGAACCTCACGCCCCGGGGCGCCGGATAAGCAATTGGGCTTATGCGCCGGCAGGCAGGATCGAGTCGCGATTGAAGTCGAATAGTTCAGAGTCTGAGCAAATGCCCAAATAGCGAGCGCTTCGCGTTTCAGGATGGCGCAAAACCCACAATCACACGCGCGAGATGCTCGCCTATGCTCGGACGACGGCGGCTATATACGCGCCATGACCTCGTCGCCAAAGCGCTTCATGTTGCCTAAGGTCGCGTCGACCGTTTGGGCTCCGAAGGCGAAGTCGATGGAGCCGACGCCGAGATCCGCGAGCGCGCGGATATCGTCGGCAATGTCGCGGGCCTCGCCGGAAAAGAGACGCCGTTCGCCGTCCGAGGTGCGGGGCTCGACCCCTTTGCCGTGCCGCGGGCAGCGATAGGCGAGGCTGAATTTCGACGGATCGCGGCCCGCCTCGGCGAGTTTTTGCCGCACGCGGTCGACACTCGCTTTGTAGCGGCTGAAGGTGTCGAGCGGATGCGCCGGATTGACGCCGATCGGATACCAGCCGTCACCGAGCCTGGCGGCGCGGCGCAAGGCGGGCTCGCTTTCGCCGCCGATCCAGAGCGGGGGGTGCGGCTTCTGCGCCGGTTTCGGCTCGAAGTTGACGTTGCTGAACTGCACGTAGCGGCCGTTGAAGTGCGGCTTCGGACTGGTCCAGAGCTCCTTGAAGGCTTGCAGGTATTCGTTGGTGACATCGCCGCGCTCGGCGAAGGCTTCCGCGCCCACGGCCTCGAACTCCTCCTTCAGCCAACCGGCGCCGCAGCCGACCGTAAGACGCCCACCGGACAGCAAGTCGATGGTGGACAGGATCTTGGCCGTGAGCACCGCCGGCCGGTGCGGCACAACCATGACCGACGTGACGAAGCGCAGCCGCGAGGTCTTGGCGGCGACGAAGGCGGCGGACGTGAGCTGCTCGTACCAATCGCCCCGACCTCCGGCCGGAAACTCGCCGGTATCCGAATAGGGATAGCGCGCGCTGATGTCGGACGGGATGACGATATGGTCGCTCAAGGTGCAATAGCCGAAGCCCAAGGCCTCGCCCTCGGTCACGATGCGCGTGATGTTCTCCGGCGTCGCCAGCGATCCGCGCGTCGGCGTGTCGAATCCCAGCAGCATGGCCAACTCCTGTCCCGATGAATTAAGGCGTGAAGGTCGCGAACATTTCCTCGATGGCCTTGATCTGATTGCCGGCGGCGGACGAGGGCACGACGATAGGCGTCCGGATTCCCGCCGCGTACCACGCTTCAAGTTCGTCGCGCACGCGCCTCGCCGGGCCGAACAGGGTCACATCGGCGAGCCAGCGATCAGTGAGATATTTCGGCACGTCTTCGAGCCGCTTTTCGGCGGCCGCACGCTCGACCGCGGCCATCTCCTCGACGTAGCCCGCTTCCTTCCAATAGTTCCGGTAGTTCGGCAGCAGGGCGTAGCTCGTCAGCGTCTTGCGGTTCACCGCCTTCGCCGCTTCGATGTCGTCGGAGATGCAGGTCGGAATCATGTTGCCGATGAAGAAATTCGGGTCGGTCCGCTTCCCTGCCGGCAGTTCGGCGAGCGATGCCGCCATATGCGAGCGGCTGCCGTTGGCGAAGACCAAGCCGTCGCCGATCTCGCCGGCCAGCGCGATCATGTTCTTGCGCAAGGTTGCGATGATGACCGGCGGCAGCGCGCCGATGCCTTCGTAGGCGCGGAGCCGTCCCACGAAGTTACGCGTGTCCGCAAGCGGCTTGCCCGGCGTCACGCCCATGCGAACGTGGCTCGGCGCGTGACTGACGCCGATGCCGAGCCGGAACCGGCCGCCCGAGACTTCGTGCATGAAGGCAGCGCTTTGCGCGAAGTCGTCCACCGTGCGCGAATAGATCGGCGCAATGGTGGTGCCGAAGGTGACGCGCTCCGTGGTCCAGGCAAGCGCCTCGCAGAGCGACATGTTGCTGAACCGGCTCGGCGCGAAGATCGCGGGGTATCCGCGGCGTTCGATTTCCCGGGCGATTTCCAATGTCGTTCGCCGGCGCG
This sequence comes from Candidatus Cybelea sp., assembly GCA_035632095.1. GTDB lineage: Bacteria > Pseudomonadota > Alphaproteobacteria > Ferrovibrionales > Ferrovibrionaceae > DASQHM01. The sequence goes on from DASQHM010000051.1 coordinate 3,495, forward strand.
AGGGAACGGCAACCAAGCTGACGGCGGGAAGCTTTTGCGGCATGGAAACTCCACGGATCATGGTCGGGCAAGCTTAGACGGAACGCCGCAGCGGCGATAGCGCTAGGCGTGAGTTCTCGGCCAGCGCGCCTTGACCGCCGGGAGAACCTGTTCGACGAGCATGCGTGTCTGTTCCAGCACATCCGCATCGCCTCGCGCCAACGGCCGCAAGATGAATTTGGATACGCCCGCGCCGATGTATTCACCGATCCGCGCCAGGATCGCGTCGCCGCTGCCCACTGCGAAATAGCCGAGCGGCTGGCGGCCCGTCCGCTTCTGGTATGCATCCATCGCTTTGGTCACGCCGGGATCGTCACGCGACCCGAAACGGAACGGAAAGCCCGAACCGTAGTGATCATCGTCGATCCGGCGGCCGGCGGCGGCGGCAGCGGCGCGAATGGCATCGATGACCGGTGCGACTTCGCCGGGCGATTCGGCGCCCGCCTGCCAGCCTGTGCCAAAGCGGGCGGTGCGCCGGATGGCGGCCGGCGAAGAGCCGCCGATCCACATGGGAAGGTCGGTTTGGACCGGTCTCGGCTGAATACCTGCTCCGGTCAGTCGGAAATGCTTGCCTTCGAAATCGACTTTCTCCTCCGACCAAAGCCTGCGGATGATTTCGAGCCCTTCGTCGGTCTTTTGGCCGCGCGTCTTCGTCTCGACGTGCAACGCCGACCATTCCGGGGCAAGCGGACTTCCGATCCCGAACGCGGGAAGCAGGCGGCCCTCCGACAGCACGTCGACCGTCGCGCATTGCTTGGCAACCAAAACCGGATCGCGCAGCGCCAACGAGACCACGTTCATGCCGAACTTGAGCCGCCGCGTGCGCCCGGCCAGCGCCGCCATGGCGGTGATGCATTCGAGCATGGGCTCGCGGCTGACGATGCGATCGGTCTGCCAAATCGAATCCACCCCGCTCGCCTCGCAAAGGTCGACCCAACGCCAATAGCCTCCCGCGCCGGCGAAGGGAAATTCCATCAGGCCGAGGCCGACGGCGATATTGCGGACCATGGTATCCTCACGTCGTTCCATCGAGAGGCGCGTTCATGCTGGATACAAACCCCGAACCGACACTATACCGGACCCTGAGCGGCCGGCGATCCATCCGGCGGTATCGTCCGGACGACGTGCGCCAGGATGTGCTGCAACGCCTATTGGCGGCCGCGACGACGGCGCCGTCTTCACACAATCGCCAGCCTTGGCGATTCTTGGTGATCCGCGACGCGGGCACCAAACTCGCCCTCGCCACGGCCATGGGAAGGCGCCTGCGGGAAGATCGGAGCCGCGACGGCGACGACCCTGCGGCGATCGAACTGGACGTGCAACGCTCGCGCGCGCGCATCACCGGCGCGCCCGTCGTTCTCGCGGTTTGCCTGACGATCGAGGAAATGGACGTCTATCCCGATGCCGCGCGAAACCGCGCCGAATATCTCATGGCGGTGCAAAGCACGGCGATGGCGGTGCAAAACCTGATGCTGGCGGCTCATGCCGAGGGGCTCGGCACGTGTTGGATGTGCGCGCCACTGTTTTGTCCCGACGTGGTGCGGACGGCGCTGGGCTTGCCGTTGCCGTGGGAGCCGCAGGCCCTGGTGACGCTCGGGCATCCGGACGGGCCGGGACGCGCGCGAGCGCGCAGGCCATTGTCGGAAATCGTACGAGAATCAAGTATTTCGGCCAATTCATGAATGCGGCGGCCGGCGCCGGTCCGCTTGCATAAGCGGCCGGTCGGCGCAATGCTTGGGCCGAGCGTACAGGGTGGACGGGGCATGCGGGACTGGTCGCACAAGCGGGCGGATGTAATTTTGGCGCAGGCCGGCGCGATGCCGCTTGACGCGTTGATGGCCGCGGCCGCTTCGCTCCGCGACGAGGGACACGGCCCCGTGGTCTCGTATTCGCGCAAGGTCTTCATTCCGCTCACCAAGCTTTGCCGCGACGTTTGCCACTACTGCACATTTGCCGAGCGGCCGAGCAAGCATCGGCCGGCATACCTCGCCCGGGAAGACGTGCTGGCGATCGCGCGTGCGGGCGCGGCGGCCGGATGCCAGGAGGCCTTGTTCACCCTCGGCGACAAGCCGGAGCTGCGCTATCGCGCCGCAGCCGAAGCGCTCGACCGGCTCGGATTTTCCTCGACGCTTGCCTATCTCGCGGACATGTGCGGCGCGGTGCTCGACGAGACCGGCATGTTGCCGCATGTGAATCCCGGCGTCATGACCGCCGCCGATATCGAGATGTTGCGCCCGGTCTCCGCATCCATGGGCCTGATGCTGGAAAGCGCGTCGGCAAGACTGTGCGAACCGGGTCAGGTGCATCACGGTTCGCCGGACAAGGTTCCCGAATTGCGGCTCGAAACCATGCGGCTCGCGGGCGAGCGCAAGGTGCCGTTCACCACCGGCATCCTTATCGGCATCGGCGAAACGCGGCTGGAGCGCGTCGAGGCCATCTTGCGCATCGCCGAACTGCACCGCCGCTACGGTCACATCCAGGAAGTGATTGTCCAGAACTTCCGCGCCAAGCCGAATACGAAAGCCGCCGCTGCTGCGGAACCGGGCCTGGACGATCTCTTGTGGACGATCGCCATGGCGCGGCTGGTGCTGGGCCCTGCCATGAACATCCAGGCGCCGCCCAATCTGTCGCCGAAGGATTTTCCGCAGTTGATCCGGGCCGGCTTGAACGATTGGGGCGGCGTTTCGCCCGTGACGCCGGATCACGTCAATCCGGAAGCGCCGTGGCCGGAAACTGCCACGCTTCGCCAGGCGACGGAGGCCGAGGGCAA